>CAMCWG010000127.1 GCA_945882005.1 Bordetella parapertussis | reverse complement strand
ATTACAAGACATTAGCTTTTCAGTTGAGCCTGGCGAGGCGGTTGGTCTGATTGGTGTCAATGGTGCCGGAAAAAGCACATTGCTCAAGATGATTACTGGAACCACCCAGCCAACGACGGGCCAGGTACACACGAGCGGACGTGTTGCGGCGCTACTTGAGCTTGGTATGGGTTTTCACCCTGATTTCTCAGGTCGTCAGAATGCAATCATGGCTGGACAGCTGCTCGGCTTGTCTGCGCAAGAGATTGAAGCGCTCATGCCAGAGATCATTGCGTTTGCGGAAATCGGTGAGTATCTTGATCAACCTGTGCGCGTTTACTCAAGCGGTATGCAAATGCGATTAGCGTTCAGCGTCGCGTGCGCTAAACGACCTGATATTTTGATTGTGGACGAAGCGCTATCTGTTGGTGATACTTATTTTCAGCATAAGAGTTTTGAGCGTATCAGGTCCTTTTGTCGACAAGGCACGACTCTTTTGATGGTCTCCCACGACAAGGGCGCAGTTCAAGGTATTTGTGATCGGGCGATTTTGCTAGATGCGGGCAAGTTAAGCATGCAAGGCGCACCCGACGCTGTGATGGATTACTACAACGCACTCTTGGCCGCCCGAGATGCAGTTAATGTCCGGCAAAGCGTCAATGAACAAGGCCAGACACAGACCGCCTCGGGTTCGGGTGAGGCCACAATTAGAGATGTATCCCTACTTGATGAGACTGCCGGAGTCCGCCTCGAGTCAGTCAATGTGGGGCAGACCGTCAATTTAGTCGTAGATGTACAAGTTCTTAAGGACTTGCCAGAATTGGTGTTGGGTTATGCGATTAAAGATCGCTGGGGCCAAACTATTTATGGAACCAATACGCATCATCTTCACGCAACGCTCAAAGACCTTCGCGCACAAGATACGTTTCAGTATCGTTTCCGTTTTCCTGCGAACCTAGGTGTGGGCAGTTATTCGGTATCTGTCGCGTTGCATACTGCGGACACACACATTGCAAAAAATTATGAGTGGCGTGATCTCGCGTTGGTGTTTGAAGTGATCAACGCCGACAAAGACAGTTTTGTCGGGCTAGCCTGGTTGCCATCAGAAATGGAGTGCCGACGCTAATGGACGGTTTTTATCGCGCCTTTGAAGACAAGCATCGCGGTTCGCGGGACGCTATCAAAAATCGGCAACGAGTATATATTCCGTTTGTATTGCCTTTGGCGAATTTGTACCCAGGGTCACAAACACTTGATTTGGGTTGTGGTCGGGGAGAATGGCTCGAACTGCTCACTGAAATTGGTTTAGACGCACGTGGCGCAGACTTAGACGATGGCATGTTGCAGGAGTGTCGCGATCGCGGTTTGCGTGTCATGACCGAAGACGCACTTAGTGCACTAAAGAAACTGCCTGACTCGAGCCAAGCAGTTGTCTCGGGCTTTCATTTCGCAGAGCATATTCCCTTTGAGGTGTTGCAACAGGTGGTTCAAGAAGCCTTGCGCGTCTTGCGACCCGCTGGCCTGTTGATATTAGAAACTCCAAACCCCGAGAACATCGTCGTCGGCTCAGCAAACTTCTATCTCGACCCGACACACAACAGACCTTTGCCGCCACAGTTGCTTGAGTTTCTGCCCGAATACTATGGCTTTAGCCGAACCAAGCTGTTACGCCTGCAAGAGCCGGTTAACTTAACGGATGCGCGGCGCCTAACGGTGCATGATGTACTGAGCGGAGTTAGTCCAGACTATGCGATCGTTGCGCAGAAGGTTGCTGATGCACAGGTATTACTTCAGGTTGGTCAAGCGTTTGGTCTTGAGTATGGCGTTACGCTCGCTGGCGTGTCAGGACGCTACGAAGAGCAGTCGGATCAGCGCCTGCATGCGCTCTTAAATGACGTGCATGGAATTTTGCAAGAGTTTGATCGGCGACTGGTTGTGCTCGAAACCAAACAGCAACATTTTGAGGCTAGTCGGCCCAAAGCACGATTGAAGCGGCTCTTAAAAAAGCTCGCAAAAAAAATTGACCAACGGGTCAAAGGGTTTATCAAGACCAAGCCCGCGCTACACGCAAAACTTGCAAAATTTTCTAGGCTCATCGGCTTGAGCAAAATCATCAATCCGATTCTTGCCAGAATTTCTGTTGTATCCGATCCGAGTCTTAAGCCTTGGACGGAAACCGAGAAGGTGAATTGGGAGCTCAGCCAAGAGCCGTCGGCGGTGCGTGAAACATTTCTAGATCTCGATGCGGCAATCAAGAAAGTCGAGACGCAAAAGGTTGAGAAACGCTAATGCGGATAGTGATCGATCTTCAAGGCGCGCAGACTGAAAGCCGTTTTCGTGGTATCGGCCGCTACAGTTTGTCGCTTTCGCTCGCAATCGCTCGACAGCGCGGCGAGCACGAAGTCATCATTGCTCTAAATGGGTTGTTCCCTGAGACGCTTGCTCCAATCAGACAAGCCTTCGACGGTATCTTGCCGCAGAAGAATATTGTTGTTTGGGATGCCGTGGGGCCAGCGTACGAGCTACATCCCGACAATGCGGTGCGCCGTGCGATCTCTGAAAAGATACGTGAGGCTTTTCTGGTTGCGCTTGAGCCTGACGTAGTGCTTGTTACAAGTCTGTTTGAAGGCTACGGTGACGACGCAATCACGACGATCGGACGATTTGACGGTTTCATTCCAACTGCTGTCATCCTCTACGATTTGATCCCACTGATTAGTCCAGACGAACACTTTCTGGGTAACCAAATCCTGCGCACCTATTACGCAGGCAAGATCGAGTCTTTAAAACAAAGTCGGCTACTGTTAGCGATATCTGAACGCGCGCGACTTGAGGCGCTCACATCCCTCCAGTTTGATCAAGACCAAGTCGTCACAGTTTCTGGTGCGTTTGATGATGCGTTTGTAAAAATTGAGATAGCCGATACTGACCGAGCAGACTTGCTTAAGCGCCTGGGCATATCTCGCCCGTTTGTTTTTTATACGGGCGGCGCAGACGATCGCAAGAACTTGCATCGCCTCATTGAAGCCTACGCGGGCTTAAGCCCTGCGCTCAGAGCGCAGTACCAGTTGGTGTTGGCGGGCAAAATGCCGCCTGGTCATACTCAGTCATTTAAAGAAACAGCAGCGCGCCATGGACTCGAGCCCGACGAAATTTTGTTACCAGGTTATGTTGATGACGCAGATCTGTTAAAGCTCTACAACATTTGTGCGCTATTTGTGTTTCCATCCTTGCATGAAGGCTTTGGAATTCCTCCTCTCGAGGCTATGTCGTGTGGCGCGCCGGTCATTGGGTCACATGCGACGAGCTTGCTCGAGGTGATCGGACTGCCTGAAGCGATGTTTGACCCAGAGTCGGCCCCATCTATTCGGACAAAGCTTGAGGAGGCGCTGGTTGACACAGCGCTACGACAGCGGCTGGTCTCCCACGGGTTGGTGCATTCTAAAACCTTTACCTGGGATCGGAGTGCGAAGCTTGCATTAAAGGCGCTAGAGCGGTTTGCGCCTGCCTTAGGATCTGGTGGGCAATCTTTTAACAAAATAGTTTCTGATACGCGAGTCGTTCGTACTTCGTTGTACGAGAGCCGTCCTCTTAAGATTGCAGTCCTGAAGCTGGACCATCTCGGTGACTTTATTTTGGCTATTCCCGCCTTAACAAAGCTGAGGTCGCGTTACCCACAGGCGCATATCGATTTGATCGCTGGTTCGTGGTCCGTACCACTTGCCGAAACGCTCCACCAATTTAGACACATTTACTCTTTTGACTATTTCCGTAAAAAGTCCTCGGAGTCTGCCTCAGCGTCAGAGCAAAAGCTCACAGAGTTAGTCGGCAGCCTGACTGAGTATGACATCGCAATAGATTTGCGGCGTCAGCGTGATACCCGCTTCATTCTGGATCGAATTCCAGCAAAGTTAAGAGTCGGTTACGAAACGTTTAATCCGAAGCTGGATGCGCGGCTTGGTGTGAAGTTGGCGTCCGTCACAGATTATTTATTTGAGGCCAACGCGCTGAGTGAGGTTCCAGCCCCCATTCAGATGGCGCGTTTGGTGGAGGCGCTTCCTCACGCCGCAACCGACGGGGTTGATTACCCAGTGCTGTCTGCGAGGCCTGAGCCTAAGTCCAACTGTTTCGCAATCTTCCCCAAGGCGGGGAATACAGTCAAGGAATGGAGCCCAGCAAGCTATCGAGCATTGATCGAAAAGCTAAACAGCAATCCTGCCGTCGATCGCATCAATGTTTATTTTACGAACGAGCGCGAGCACCTTGAGTACCCGTTACCGCTTTGCGACAAGCTTGACGTCCATGTTGGTTTGAGTATGCAGGCCTTGACGGATTCCTTAAGCCAAAATGTGATTTGTATTGCCAACAATTCCTTTGGCGTACATATTGGCGGCTATTTAGGCCTTCTTGTGATCGGTATTTATGGTGGTCATGAGACCGTTAAAGAGTGGGCGCCCGTATTTGGCCGCTCTTATGTGGTGCACCAGCCTGTACCGTGTTCGCCGTGCCATATCGCGCAACCCGCTGACTGCCCGTATGCGCTGCGCTGCTTAAACGCCATTACTGTCGACGACGTGTATGTAAAAGTTGATGAAGCCCTGCAGGCAATCGAGTCGCAAAGACTGGCTAAGCAGCCAATTGCGGGGGCGACCCTCAAAGAGGTCTTGGGTGCAACCCCGTTAAAGCAACAATTGATTGAGGCGATTGCAGGCCTCGATTTACGAAAGCTATCTGTGCCGGATAAGTTCAATGTTTCGCGTGCGATTGCGAATAATCATCCAGCGGCGGGACATCGGCAATTGTTTGTGGATATCTCAGAGCTCGTTGTGCGCGATGCAAAAAGTGGCATTCAACGCGTCGTTCGCTCGGTATTGCGTGCGTTAGTCGATGCGCCACCTGTTGGTTTTGTGGTGGTTCCGGTATACGCCTCGATGCACGAGCAAGGGTATCGACAGGCTAGAAATTTCATGCGAAGTTTTTTGGGGGCGTCCTTATCGGAAGACTTGGTGGACGAGCCAATCTTCTATCGCAGTGGGGATCAGTTTTTGGGACTCGATCTACACCCGCATGTCGCACTAACACAAGCGTCGAGTTTGCTTAAAATGCGAGCAAAAGGGGTGCGCGTTCAATTCGTTGTGTACGACTTATTGTGCGCGATACTCCCGCAGCATTTCGTGCCAGGTTCGCAAGAGGCCTTTGTGCGCTGGCTGCGCTTGGTCGCGCAGATGGATGGTGCAGTATGTATCTCAAATGCTGTTGCTGAGGAGTACCGTGCATGGTTACAGAGTGCGGGAGTCCCCACAAGCGCCGAGTACGGCATCACGCATTTTCATTTAGGTGCCGACATACAGCAGTCAGCTCCATCCCAAGGGTTATCTGCGCAAGACAGCACGCTGCTGCAACAGCTCTCCGGACAGCAGAACTTTCTCATGGTCGGCACGGTTGAGCCACGCAAGGCACATCAGCTCGTGCTCGACGCCTTTGATGAGCTTTGGAAAGACGGCAAGACCTTTAACCTCGTGATTGTTGGAAAAAAAGGTTGGCTCGTTGATGCGCTTGCTGAGCGTATGCAACAGCACCCAGAGCAAGGCAAGCGCTTGTTTTGGTTGGCTAGCACGAGCGATGAAATGCTTGAAAAAATCTATGCTGTCAGTACTTGCTTGATTTTTGCCTCGGAAGGTGAGGGCTTTGGTTTGCCCTTGATCGAAGCGGCCCAGCATGGGCTACCGGTCATTGCGAGAGACTTGCCGGTATTTCGTGAAGTCGCCGACTCGAATGCCTATTATTTTTCTGCGACTACTGCACGGGAACTAGCAGAAGCAGTAAATCATTGGGCTGCCCTTTTCGCCGCGGATCAACACCCTAAATCATCTGGGATGTCACGCCTGACATGGAAAGAAAGTACCGCTCAGCTAGTTTCCGCAATGGACTTACAGGCTTGACTAATTGATGAGTGCGCAACTGTCATCAAGGTTTCGGCCGGGCGTCTTCGGCGGCACGACTTGGCTTGAGTGGTTGATATTGTGGGCCATTTTTGCAGTGGCAGTATTGGGCTACTTGATGAACACCTCCGGGTGGCTCACCATGATCCCGGGCGATTTAGGAGACTCTCGTTTCAACAGCGTCATCCTTGAGCATCTCTATCAATGGGTAACAGGGGCAGTCCCCAAACTTTGGTCGCCGCGATTTTTCTTTCCCTTCGAATACACCCTAGCGTTCAGTGATAGCCATTTCGGTTCGGGTTGGACCTATATCCTTTTTCGGTTAGCTGGATTACCTCGAGAGCAAGCCTATTTGGGGTGGTTTTTAGTCGGTGCAGTTTTAAATTTTTGGGTGTGTTGGTATGTGTTTAGGCGGCTTGGGTTCTCCGTTGGCGCTGCTGCGGCTGGCGCCTTTGTTTTTGCCTTCGCCTTGCCTGCGCTACATAAAGAGAATCACGCGCAGCTTGTCTATCGTTTCGCGATCCCGCTGGCCGTAGCCACTTGGTATTGGAGCCTTACCCAGCGATCTTTGCTTTACGCAACGTACGCTGTGTTCTGGGTATGTGTTCAGTTCCTCTGCTCGATCTACGTCGGCGTATTCTTGCTATATCTGTTGCTAGCGATGCTGCTAGCCCACGTGATCTTGCGGCTATTGTCTGGCCAAAACGCTCAGCGCAGCAATATTCAGAACAGTAATCGAGCTTGGTTTCGTACCCTACCCGGTGCGCTCGTGGTTACTGCGACCGTCCTCGCTGTCGCAACCGTTTTCGTCGTATTACGACGCTACCAGCACGTCGCGAGCGAGTACGGATTCACGCGACCACTGACAGAATTATTTTCGATGCTGCCGCGTCCTGGCAGTTACTTGCTGGGTGATCATTCCGGGCTGTCAGCTTGGGTCGGCCGCCTTATTACCGATATCCCAATGCGACCCGAACAACAAATGTTTATTGGGCTTGGTGCGGGCCTCTTGATGCTTGTTGGTGCATTGCGGTGTTTGCGTTTCTCACCACAAAGCGCTGCGACGATTTATCTGGCTCGGATGATGTGCGTCAGCTTGTTGTTGTTAGTTGCGATGACCTTGGTTGTTGGAGACCATACGGTTTACGCCTGGCTAGCCAAACTACCTGGCGTGGCTTCAATTCGTGCCGTATCGCGAATAGGGCTTGTCATGTTGCTGCCGGTCGCAGTTTTGGTAGCCCTTGCCGTTGACTGGGCGTTCCGGGCGAGAATGACGTCTTTATCCCTTAAATCCCTATGCCTTCTTGGCCTTGTGGCGATTCTTACTCTTGAGTCTGTGTATTACCAGCCGCACCATACGCCGATGCAGTCGTGGCGCGCGCGGCAGGACAAGCTCCGGACTGCCATAGGTCCCTTAGAAAAAGACGCTGTCTTATTTGTGACCCAACCCAAGGCAGAGCCATTCTTTATGACCGAAATCGACGCCATGATTTATGCGCAAGATCACCGCGCGGCAACGTTGAACGGCTATTCGGGCAATACCCCCCCACGGTATACTTACCCAGATCCTTGTTTGCCCCTTGAGATGCGAATTGACGCGTACTTTGCGTTGAGGGGGGGGACGCCTGCGAAAAGGCAGCAAATCGTAGAAAAGTTAAAGCCCGTGGTTCTTGAGGCGTGTGACAAACCACCAGCTTCAAAATGAGCGCAGTCCCAGTTAATTGAATGTAATAGATAGATCAGAGCGAATCAGAAAATGAATATATTAGTTGTCGGTGCAGGATATGTGGGGCTGGTCACTGCCGCTTGTTTGGCCAGCAAAAATAACCGCGTAGTCTGTGTCGACACAGATCCCGGCAAGCTCGCGAAACTCGCGGCAGGACAAATTCCGATTTACGAGCCGGGCCTTAAAGAAATTGTCGATGGGGCGGTCTCGAACAAATATTTGTCGTTTGAGCTAGGTATTCAAGCCGGGTTAAAGAATATTGCAACCGATGCGACCAAGCCAACCCTTATTTTTATCGCGGTCGGTACCCCCCAGGGGGAAGACGGCTCTGCAGATCTACGGTATGTATTAGCCGCTGCCCGTGAAATCGGACAACACCTGAGTGGCCCCGCAATTGTCATCAACAAATCCACTGTGCCTGTTGGTACAGCCGACATGGTCAAAGGTGAGGTTGCGTGGCAGCTGTTTCAGC
>CAMCWG010000126.1 GCA_945882005.1 Bordetella parapertussis | reverse complement strand
ATTCACAAATCCAGGTGTGACGAAGTGCCCAGGAAGGCTGAGCGTTGTCGTGGCGGTATAGCTCGCTGGCGCGGTGCGACTGAGGTACGTAATTTTTCCGTCTGTCACGCCCAGATAGCCATCTCGAATCAGGGGCTCTCTCGGGTCAGCTGTGATGAAGATCGCATCTTCTATCAGGAGATCAAATACGTGAGGCTTTTCATTCATTGACTTAACCTTATGATTTACGCAGCGCGCAGTACGGTGTGTCAGTTGTCAAAATCACATTGATAGATTTTTTGTAAAGAGCCGCCCATCAGGGCTTCGCGCTCACTCGCCGACAATCGATCTGTGAGCTTGAAAGCGTCGACTCCTTCCTGATAGGTTAAGACCTTAACAGCACGGGTCCAATCCGTACCCCACATGCAGCGCTCAAAGCCGTAGGCATCAAAAATCCGCGCGAGTGGATCCCAAATATCGGGGTAGGGATATGCTTTTTGCGAGAGCGTACAGGCGCCGGTAATTTTGATCGCAATATTGGGATGCTCGGCGAGTGATAGGACTTTCGCAAGCTCGCCAAAGGGGTTCTCAAGCAGGGGTGGTTCATAAGGCTGCTGGAGACCAACATGATCCACCACAATACGTGTGTCTGGGTTGCGTGCCGCCAGTTGCTTGACTTGGTCAAGTCTGCCCCAGCATAGTAAGTTCACCGGAATATTGTGACGCGCGGCTCCCGCGAGCACACGGTTGATGCCTGGATCTGCCGCATCTTCGGATACACCACGATTCAACATGATGCGAATGGCGACTGTGCCGGGCGTATTCACCCAGTCGTCGATCGTTTCGTTAACACCCAGGTCTGTCGGATTAACCGGCTTAATCAGACGGAACCGTTTTGGATGCGCCCGATAGACTTGCTCTGCGTAGCTTGAGTCGAACTGATACATCGTAAAAACGGATACGAGAATCGCCGCGTCGACGCCAACGGCGTCCATTGCTGCGATCATGTCCTCGCCTGATACGGAATCGGGTCCATGTAGTACGGCTGCCCAGGGTCGACCGGGGTGGTCGTGTTCGTAGGCATGGACTTGTGCATCAATAATTTTTGTCATGTGTAGTCTCCTGCTGCGTTGAAGTCTATCACTGCGCCGCCCTAGGTGGTCAGAGTAAAACATAAAAGATGTTTAGGAGGTGCGTTAAAAGAGTTTTGGCTCGATGTTCTTGATAACTAGCAAAAGACTCACTTGTTCGTTACCCTAGTACGTGACGACAATTGTCTAACGCACCGTTTGGGAGAAAGCATGAAGAGATCGCTCAAGTGTTTGGTAGCAAGCTTTGTTTTGCTTGGAAGCATAATCGGCGGGTCAGCTACGGCACAGACTTGGCCAACCAAATCAATTCGTATTGTGATTCCTTTCGCACCTGGCGGAGGAACTGATATTTTGGTCCGAATTATGGTGCCCAAACTAACAGAGATCCTTGGTCAGCCGGTAGTGGTTGATAACAAGCCTGGAGGTTCGAGCATTATTGGTACACAACAGGTTGCACAAGCAGCACCTGATGGTTACACGCTGTTAGCCGTCGATTCGTCTATCGTTGTGAACCCTGGTTTGCGCAAACTGCCGTATGACACGGAGAAGGATTTCAAACCGGTTATCCACTTGGCCTCTGGCCCAGTCATACTCGTTGCGCACCCCTCGCTGCCTGCTAATAACTTGCAAGAACTTATCAAGCTCGCAAAAGACAAGCCTGGTAGTCTTTTTTACGGCTCAGGTGGCAATGGCGCGTCGACCCACCTAGCCGGGGAGTTGTTTAACTTGGTAGCCGGTGTCAATATCGCGCATGCCCCGTATAAGGGCACCGGAGAAGCGCTGTCGGCCGTCATGGCCGGTACGGTACCTTTGACTTTCACCGGAATTAGTTCGGCTCGTGCACCGATTGAGGCAGGGCGTCTGAAAGCGCTTGCAATCACAGGTAGTGAGCGTAATCCCGCAGTCCCGAACGTTCCTACTTTTGCGCAAGCTGGTTTGGCGGGAGTCGACAGCAGTTCACAGTGGACTTTACTCGGACCAGCTGGCCTTCCAGCGGACGTCACCAAAAAATTGAACGATGCGTTTAATCAGGCAATGAAAGATCCTGCCATTCAAAAAAGAGTCGCGGACTTGGGCTATACCGTAGCCGGTGGCACTGCGGACCAAGCAGGCAAGCTGATAGCCAGCGAAATCGCGAAATGGAAGAAAATCATCACTGCCGCGAAAATAAATATCAACTAATGCCCCAGGAGATCATGCAATGCGCATGAAGACGAAAGACGGTCTTGAACTTGAGTATTACATTGACGACTTCACACGTCCATGGACGGAGCCACAGACGGTTGTCTTGCTGCATGCGGCGATGGGGAATTCAAGACGCTGGTTTAGCTGGATGCCACGCTTAAGCGCTGAATACCGAGTCGTGCGATTGGACTTACGCGGACACGGTGCGTCTGCGGCTCCGGCTATGACTGATGATTTTTCGTTAAATCATTTGGTGTCGGATGTTGCTGAGCTGATGGAGCGCATAGGCTGTCCGAAGGCCCATATCGTGGGCAATTCAGCCGGTGGTTATGTTGCCCAGCAGTTAGCTTTGCAGCATCCTGCCTTGGTCAAGACACTCTCGTTGTTTGGTGCAACGCCTGGCTTAAAAAATAGCCATGCGCCAACATGGATTCCTAAAATTAAGGAGATAGGTCTTAAGAAGTTTTTGGCAGATACGATTTATGAACGTTTCGATGAAACCGCAGATCCGCAACTCGTCGCTTGGTTCATCGAGCAGGCGGGCTCTAATGATCCTGCATTTATTGCGCGCTTTGTCTTGCATATGTGTACCCATGACTTCATGGAGGAGCTCTCTGCGATTAAATGCCCAACGCTGATCGTCGCAGCTGGGCGTGAATCGATCGGTCATGCCAATGCGTATGAGGAAATGCAAAAGCGAATCAAGGGCTCTGAGTTGGTTCGGGTTGATACGGCTGCACATAATATTTGTGATGGCTTTCCTGATTTGTGTGTTGATCATTTGATGAAGTTTTTGGCGAAACACTCTTGAGTTGTTTGTTAGATAAAGAATAGTCATCCATAAAACAAGGGAAAGGTAATGATTCGAGCAGCAATTATTGGTATGGGAACGTGGGGACAAAATCTTGTGCGTAGCGTGCAAGGTAAAAGCCAGGATATTACGTTCGTTGCTGGTGCAACGCGCACACGTGCCAAGGCGGAAGATTTTGCAAAGCAACACGGTATTGTTTTAGTGGATAGCTACGAGCAGATTCTTGCGGATGCCTCGATCGATGCAGTTGTTTTAGCTACACCCCATTCGATGCACACTGCGCAAATCGAACAAGCGGCGCGCGCGGGCAAACACGTGTTCTGTGAGAAACCTCTGGCACTCGATAGCGAGAGTGCCTTGGCTGCGGCCAACGCCGCGCAGGCGAACAACATCGTGCTGGGTGTTGGTTACAACTGGCGATTTCAGCCCGCCTTGCAAGAGGTGCGTCGCATGATTGAGGACGGGCGTCTGGGTAAGATTCTTCATATTGAAGGTAACTTTTGCGGTCCGAGTGCTTACAGGTTTCCAAAGGGACACTGGCGTCATGCGGGTGACGAATCACCTGCAGGTGGCATGACAGGTCGCGGTGTTCACGTGATTGATGCCATGATGTATTTGGCTGGCCCGATCACTGAAGTCACCGCGAAGAGTTTCCGGCTGGCCCAGGATTTCGGTTCGGACGATACGACATCGATGCTCTTAGGCTTCAAGAGTGGTGCGACCGCGTACTTGGGTACAGTGATTGCAACGGCCGAGACCTGGAGAATGCAGATATTTGGATCGAATGGCTGGGTGCAAGTCGGTGACGTCGAGCATTTGCATACGTGGGATCTTACGACTTGCATGATTGACAAGACGAACATAACCAACAAGCAAAAGCCTGTCACACATAAGTACGATGCGGTCAGCACAGAGCGACTTGAGCTTGAGGATTTCGCGAGAGCGATTTCTCAAAAGAAAGCGTTAGTGACGCCTCAGGGCGATGCGGTGCGTAATGCGAAGGTGCTTGAGGCAATCATTCAGTCTTCCACTGAGCGTCGTACCGTGACGATCGCTTAAGAACGGACTCAACACAAATAATTGAGGTAACTATGCAAAATAAATTGTTCTCCCGAGCTGTTTTTGGAACCATGTTTGCTTGTGCGACGCTTGGTGCTGTGGCACAAACAGCAGGTTCAACGAAGGCCGATGCAAGTTTTCCCTCCAAGCCTATTCGCGTGGTGGTCCCATCGCCTCCAGGTGGTCCGCCAGACTTGATCATGCGGATCATCAGTCCCAAAATGTCTAGCGTGCTGGGTCAGTCAATTATTGTTGAAAATAAGCCTGGAGCCGGTGGTTTGGTTGGCACAGCCTATTTGGCCAAAGTACCTGCGGATGGTTATTCATGGCTTTTTACGACAGCGTCACATGTCAATATTCCACCGTTTCATAAAAACGTTGCGTATGACCCGGTAAAAGACTTCACGCACGTGTCGCTTGTCGCGCAGAACTATGGACAAGCGTTGGTGATTCCCACGAGTTTGCCCGCGAATAAGGTTTCGGAGCTTGTTGCCTTAGCCAAAAAGAGTCCTGGCAAGTTGAGTTATGCCAGTGCTGGTTTGGGAACCGCCAGTCATATACCCGCTGAGGTGTTCAAGGCCAAGACGCAGACAGACATCCTGATGGTTCCCTATAAGGGTGTTGCCGAGGTCATGAGTGACTTGCTCAGTGGGCGTGTGGACATGTTCTTTGTCGGAACCCAGATTGCGATCAAACATGTTGAGGCTGGTAAGCTGCGCGCTTTGGCTTTAACGGGCAATACCCGTTGGAAAGGGTTGCCTAATGTCCCGACTATGCAAGAGGCGGGCATTCCAAACTTTGACGTGGTGAACTGGTTCGGCTTGTGGTTGCCGGCCGGAGCGCCTAAGCCGATTGTCGATAAGATTTATGACGCGGTCCAGCAAGCGATCAAAGATCCTGACGTGATCAAACAGTTCGAGGCGCAAGGGTTGTACGGCGTCGGTACGCCACCTGCGGAGTTTGCCAAGTTCGTCGCGCAGGAGGCACAGGCTGCCATTGCGATTGCTAAGAGTCTGCCGCAAGAGGCTTCTAAATGAGTGAGAAGCCCCTAGAGCCCTGGCAGTGGCCAGAGAGCCACTGGCGGGGGATTGTGAATCGCGTGCGAGCTGGTCGCAGTCTGCGCCCGGCGACTTGGCCAGGTGGTGCGCGTTGCGCGGTGGCACTGTCGTTTGACTCGGATCACGAAACCAACGAGCTTCGTGAGGGCGGGGAATCGCCAGGTAAGTTGTCGCAAGGCCAATATGGAAATCGGCAAGGTGTGCCGCGTATTGTCGAGATCCTCAAGCGTCACAATGTCTCAGCAAGTTTTTATGTGCCGGCAGTGACTGCAATGCTGTATCCCGACGAGCAAAGAAATCTCGCTGGGCAGGGACATGAGATCGGTATTCATGGCTGGATACACGAGCGGAACTCCGTTCTACCCATTGATGCTGAACGTGATCTGATGCAGCGCAGCTTTGATGTGCTCAAGAAAATCACCGGTATCGATCCTGTGGGGATGCGCACGCCGTCTTGGGACTTCAGTCCCAACACCCTAAGATTAGCGAAAGAGCTGGGCTTGATTTATGACAGCTCTTTGATGGCCGATGTGGATTGCTACGAGTTGTTGATGGATGAGCAGCCTACTGGGGTCGTGGAGCTGCCCGTCGAGTGGATTCGTGATGATGCGGTGTATTTCAATATGAATCGCTTTGCCGCACTCAGGCCCTACACCCCGCCCACCGACGTCTTTGATATTTTTAAGCGAGAGTTCGATGCGGCTTACGCCGAGGGCGGTTTGTTTCAGCTTACGATGCATCCGCATATCATTGGCTATCGATCGCGCGTCTGGATATTGGATGCCCTGATTCGTCATATCCAACAGCATTCCGATGTCTGGTTTGCCACCCATGCAGACATTGTGCGGTATGTGAAAGCGAACGGTTGAGACTGTATTGGTACACTCCTTGCTAACTGAGTAGGGAGTTTTTCCTTTGAATTCGCCAGCGGTCCGCGTGCTGTCTGTCATACCACCGATGACGCAGCTCAATACACCTTACCCCTCGACAGCTTATCTGACAGGGTTCCTTAGGTCGCGCGCTGTTGCTGCGGTGCAAGAGGACCTCGCGCTGCAGCTGGTTTTAAAGATATTCTCGCAGGACGGACTCGGGCAGGTCGCGGCCCGGATGCCAGCAATCAAGAAGTCGGATCGCTCGCGTCCGGCCTCTTCATTTTTTGCGAGTGAGCTGCCACGCTACCTGTCTACGATTGACCGTGTGATAGCCTTTCTGCAAGGACGGGATGCGACCCTAGCCCATCGCATTGTCAGTCGGCAGTACCTACCCGAGGGTCCTCGTTTTGCAAGCTTAGATGCGTATGTGGACGAAGAGGGTGGCGACCCTCTTGGTTGGGCATTTGGTGCGCTGGGTATGCAGGATCGCGCTAAACATTTGGCGACGCTGTATCTCAATGATCTATCTGATGTGGTGCGGGAGTCGATTGATAGCCGGTTTGAGTTTGTACGGTATGGAGAAGCGCTTGCGGCGAGTCAGTCAACTTTTGATGCGCTATCCCATGCCTTATCTGCACCAAGAAACTATGTCGATGAAACATTACATGCACTGACATTGGCAGCAATTGAAAGGCATAGTCCAACGATTGTGCTGCTATCGGTTCCGTTCCCTGGTACGGTGTATGCGGCATTCCGCATCGCACAGGCGATTAAGTTTTTATACCCCAACATCATCATTGTGCTGGGTGGCGGGTTTGTTAATACTGAGTTACGAGAACTCTCAGACCCAAGGATTTTCGATTACTTTGATTACGTGACCTTGGATTCGGGGGAGCGACCGCTGCTTAATTTGTTAGAGCATCTGGCTGGTAAGCGTTCGAGCCAGCGTCTTGTGCGCACCTATTTGCGCGATGAGGTCAGCGGTGTCGTTCGCTATATCAATATGATCGAGCCCGAAGTTCCCTTTGAAGAGATTGGAACACCTACGTGGGACGGACTGCCTTTAGGTGATTATCTCTCTCTGCTCGATATGCTCAATCCAATGCATCGGCTCTGGAGTGATGGTCGGTGGAATAAGTTGACGGTGGCACACGGTTGCTACTGGAAGAAATGTAGCTTCTGTGACGTAAGCCTCGACTACATCAGCCGCTATGAGACCGCGTCCGCGACCTTGTTGGTGGATCGGGTCCAAGCAATCGTGTCTGAAACCGGACAGACAGGGTTTCATTTTGTCGACGAAGCAGCCCCACCCAAGGCCTTGAAATCCTTGGCCACGGAACTGATTGCGCGTGATGTGGGCATTTCGTGGTGGGGAAATATTCGGTTTGAGAAGACTTTCACGCCCGAGTTGAGTGAACTTATGGCTCGCAGTGGTTGTATCGCGGTGTCGGGTGGGCTAGAGGTCGCCTCTGACCGTCTATTGAAGCTGATGCAAAAAGGTGTGTCGGTCGATCAGGTTGCGCGTGTGACGCGCGCTCTTAGTGATGCAGGGATTTTGGTACATGCCTATCTCATGTATGGATTTCCAACACAGACGGTACAAGACACCGTCGATGCGTTGGAGTTAGTGCGACAACTGTTCTTGAACGGATGTATTCAAAGTGGCTTTTTTCATCGGTTTACGGCCACGGTACATTCACCTGTTGGCAAAAACCCAGCGGACTATGGTGTGACGCTTAAGCCGCTTCCTCCAATTAGTTTTGCAAAGAACGATGTCGGTTTTATTGACCCGACTGGTGTTGACCACGCAGCACTGGGTGTTGGCTTAAAAAAAGCTATTTACAACTACATGCACGGCATTGCACTCGAAGAGGACGTGCGTAGTTGGTTTTCTTTTAAAGTTCCAAAAACAACTGTCGCGGTCGACCGCATCGAACGCGCCTTGCAGCAAGCGTATACAAATTAGGATTAGGAGCCTTGAATGTCTAATACAAAGCACAAAGCCGATTTTGACAGCCCCTCCGTGCGTCAACTGCGTGAGGATTTAGCCTTAGCGTTGCGCGCGGCAGCCTTTCATGGTTTATCGGAAGGCGTATGTAATCACTTCAGTGTCGAGCTTCCTGATCAGAGTGGCCGCTTCTTGTTGAATCCGCGCGGCTTGTTGTGGAGTGAAGTGCAGGCTGACGATATCGTGAT
>CAMCWG010000125.1 GCA_945882005.1 Bordetella parapertussis | reverse complement strand
GAGCACTCACCAACTCTGGCCTCACAGAAAGCACATACTCTAACGATATCGTCCTGGGAAGTACGACTGCAATAGGCAGTTCAACGGCAGGTATTCGTCTCACCGGCACGGTCAGCGATACAGATGGCTTTGGTTTAGCCTTCGTAGGCACTCAGTCGATTACCTTGAACAACACAACCAATGCCTTATCCTTGATCGCCTCAGGAAGTTCGCTAGGTGCGCTGAGTGTGATCAATGCAGAAGCACTGGAGATTGGTTCGATCACCCTCGCAGGCACAACATATAACGGCTTGAGTTCAACCGACCGCATTTCAATAAAGACACTGACAGGCAGTCTCTTCATCTCGCAAAGCGTCAGCACGAGTAGCAGCTCTGCCGTGGCATCCGCTCCCGCTTTGTTACTGGCTGCGGGTAGCAACACCCTACCCTCAAACACCACAGACAATATTGTTCTGAGTGACTCGCCTATTTTTTCAGTGGGTAACGGTGGTGTGGCTGATTTTTACTCAGGCGCTTCAGCGGGGAGCTTGGGTCTGGATGCTTCCGTTGCCACCAAGACACCAAACTCAACTGTGTATGGCTACACGATTAGCTATCAGCCAAGTGCGCCAGGCTACAACATCGTTTACCGCACTCAATCAAATAACACCAGCGTTAGCTCGACAACTGACACGGATATAGCCACGTCACAGAATAGGACTTCTAGCATCGCGTCAACGTTCCAGTATTGGGACTCGCTAAGCGCAAATAATGGCGCCGTGAACCCAACGTCTGGCACTGAAACAAAATCAGCTGGCCAAACTTCAGATGCTGCACCATTTCGCTCAACATGCGTGTTGCAGACTCAGGTCTTGAGCCCCGATGAAATGCTTAAATCCATATTTGTTGCACTCGACCATAACTTATCCTGTCGGATAGTCGGTAGCGGTCGCACCGGTGGCTATTTAAATTGAACGTTCGTCGCAAACCGACTGGAACGAAATTGAACACTGCGTTTTAAACAATTTCTTAGTGGTGGGTGCTACAGGGGTCGAACCTGTGACCTACGCCTTGTAAGGGCGCCGCTCTACCAACTGAGCTAAGCACCCTAAGAAATGTTTGTGCGACTAGCCCTTGAGAATCCGGGAAGACTGCACATCAAACAAAGGGCCACGGAAGCCTAAAAAAACAATGCGGTTCGCATTATAGCGAACCGCACGTATTTAGCAAACTGAACAACTCCGGCAAAAGCCAAATTTGCTTAGTTCAGTGCATCCTTCAATGCTTTGCCTGGACGGAACTTTGGCACTTTTGCTTTTTTGATTTTGATCGCTTCTCCGGTGCGTGGGTTGCGACCTGTGCGAGCAGCGCGCGACGACACGGCAAACGTACCAAAACCGACCAACGTCACAGTGCCACCCTTCTTAAGAGTTGTCTTGACGGCTCCGATCATTGCGTCCAACGAACGCGCAGCAGCAGCTTTCGAGATGTCAGCCTTGGTGGCGATGTGATCGATCAATTCGGTTTTGTTCATATTTGTTTTACCTCAAGTGGTTTAAAAGAAAGCAGAGTCTTGGTAAGACACATGCTCTAAAAGTTTTGCAATGATTGATGCATACCGACATTAAGCCTTGACTTGATGCGGCTGTCAAGCGAAAACCATCCTGTCACCCGCAAATTACTTGGTTGTAAGCTGTTACTCGCAGCTAAAAAACTAATGGATTTTCCCTGCTAGCTTCAAACAACAATTTACGCTACAAGGCGAATCATTTTATTTATCAAGCAGTCTTTGTTTGACATTTCTCAAACGCCTGCGCAAAGTCTGCGAGCAAGTCCTCTTCGTCCTCAATGCCAATGGAAAGACGAATCAAACCATCTGCGATTCCCATTTGTGCACGCAAGGCAGGACCCATCTCATAGTAGATAGTCTGTGCGGCAGGCAAGGCCAAGGTGCGTGTGTCGCCGACATGGGTCGCGAGAATAACAATCTGAAGCTGATTCAAGAAGTCAAAGCTATCGATTCCTGCCGCCAACTCGACACCCAGCAAATTACTGAACTTACCGCCGAACAATTTCCGGGCACGTTGATGCTGGGGATGACTTTCAAGGCCAGGATAGGACACCCGAGCAACGCCTGGGTGCTTGGCTAAATAGTTGGCCAGTGCAAGTGCGTTACTGCTAATTTTGTCTAAGCGCAGCGATAGTGTTTCCGCACCCACCGCGATACGGTGGGCAGCATCTGCCGCAAGGGTGGCGCCCATATCGCGCAAGCCTTTTTTCTTGATCTGCGTAATACCCCAGCCCGCGGCAGGCCCCTTTTTGTACACATCCAGAATATTGGGGAATTTTGTCCAGTCGTAGAGTCCCGTATCCGTTAACGAACCCCCTAACGCATTTGCATGCCCACCGATATGCTTCGATAAGGAATTCATGACTAAAGATGCGCCCACGGTGCGCGGCTGAAACAGCCAGGGCGAAGTCAACGTATTGTCGACAACATAAACGAGGTTGTGTTTTGCACAAAGCTGGCCAAGGCCTTCAAGGTCAGCAATCTGCGTGCCTGGATTCGCAATCGTCTCGGTAAACACCATCCGCGTATTAGGCTTGATGGCAGCGGCGACGGCAGAAACATCCGTCGGGTCAACCAGACTGATCTCAATACCCAGATGTTCGAGTGTCCCGAATAAGCTATTGGTGTTACCAAAAATAAATTGGCTAGAAATTAAATGATCGCCCGCGCGAAGCAAGGTCGTAAACAGCGCAGATAACGCACCCATCCCAGTAGAAAACGTCAGGCTAGAGCCTCCGCCTTCCATCGCCGATACTTTTTTCTCTAGTGCATCAGTTGTCGGGGTGCCCTGACGCGCATAGGTGTAGCCCGCCTTACCTTGAAACACCGCCGCTAGCTCACGCGCATCCGGATAGGCATATTGAGAGGATGTATGAATTGGCTTGTGCACTGCCCCATGCTCAACAGAGAGGTGGCGATCGTTGTGCAAAATTCGCGTGGTAAATCCGTGCTTGGCCATGAGCATCTGCCTACAAAAAAATCAAAAAATAGTTTAACCGATCAATAATGATCGCAAGCCTAAGGCTCTAGCCACCGCGCTGACGCACTGTTTCGTATAAGCACACTGCGGTGGCGACACTGACGTTCAAACTTTCAACGCTGCCGAGCATCGGTATGTGAACCAGCTCGTCACAGGTCTCACGGGTCAGGCGACGCATCCCCTCGCCCTCCGCACCCATCACCCAAGCCATCGCCCGCCGCCCATCCGTCTGATGAATACCCTGAGGCGCTTGGTCATCCGTTCCGACCAACCAAATATCCCGATCCTTTAACTCGCGCATGGTTCGAGCCAGATTTGTCACCATGACATAGGGAACCGATTCAGCCGCACCGCAGGCAACCCTTTGCACAGTGGTATTTAATCCGACCGCGCGATCACGTGGCGCCACAACGGCATGCACACCCGCCGCATCAGCCGTACGCAAACAGGCACCCAAATTATGGGGATCCGTCACACCGTCGAGGACCAATAAAAACGCTGGGCCGTCTAACTCGTCCAAGACCTCATCGAGGTCATCAGCCAATTTACGAGCATCCGCAACCGCCACCACACCCTGATGTCGAGAGCCGCCCGCCAAGCCATCGAGCCGGTCCGAGCCAACCGGATGCACGGCGCGGCCCGCCTGGGTAGCCTGCTCAATAAAAGCCTGCATCCGCTTATCACGGCGCTGAGCCTCGACGTAAATCTCGCGAATCGAGTCCGGCGCCTGACGCAGGCGCGCAATCACGGCATGAAAGCCGGCCAACATTTGTGTCGCTGCCATGATCAATATTCCCTATCGCCCTTTTCGAGCGGCTTTCTTTGGCCCTGCGCCTTTGGTGGCGCGCTGTATTTTCTTTGCCGGTCGCGCAGTTTCTAACTTCGCTGCCTTTTTTGCCTCGGCACGCCTAACCTTTGCGATCTGACCTTTTAATTCCGGCGGTTTAGTCGAGGCTGCCTTTTTGACACGACGCATACCCGGATCTTCGACTCGGCTAGCTGCCTTACGCAAGGCGACAAAACTCGTGCCCGCAACCAGCCGGAATTCAATGCGACGCGCTTCGAGGTCAACCCGTGCTACCTGCACCTGCACAGAGTCGGTCAAGCGGTATCGAATGCCGGTACGCTCACCGCGCAGTTCATGCAGTGCCTCATTAAATTGAAAGTACTCGCTACCAAGCTCTGACACGTGCACTAAACCTTCGACATGCAGAGTATCTAGCGTGACAAAAATTCCGAAACTCGCAACACCCGTGACTTTTCCGCTAAAGGTTTCACCGACGCGTTCTTTAACGAACCAACACTTCAACCATGCTTCGACATCACGCGAAGCCTCATCTGCTCGACGCTCAGTTGCAGACAATAGCAAACCAAGTCGCTCCCATAGGTCGTGCTCGTGCTCGCGTTGCGTTGCACCTGGTGCAGACACGAGACCGTGCAAAACAGGCTGATAGCGCTCACCTTTTAGCAGCGCCTTAATTACGCGATGTGTCACCAAGTCTGGATAACGCCGAATCGGAGACGTGAAATGGGTGTATGCCGGATAAGACAAACCAAAGTGGCCTGCGTTATCTGGTCCATAAATAGCTTGCTGCATTGACCTGAGACACATAGTTTGCAGCAACTGATAATCAGGTCTGGCGCGTGCACGCGCGAGTAGTTCGCCATAATCCTTGGCTGTCGGATCCGCACCGCCGCCAAGATGCAAACCGAGCGTACGTAAGAATTCGCGCAAGGACTGAAGCTTGTCTGGGGTTGGACCCTCGTGCACACGGTAGAGGCCAATGTGCTTGCTTCGGAACATAAAGTCCGCCGCACACGTATTAGCGGCGAGCATGCACTCTTCAATCAATCTATGTGCGTCATTACGCGTCACGCCGACGATCTTCTCGATGCGTCCGAGCTCGTTGCACATAATCTTTGTTTCAACGGTATCGAAATCAATCGCGCCGCGCTCTTTGCGTGCCTGAGCCAACAACTGAAAAACCGAATACAAATCCTGTATGTGTGGCAAGACATGCGACAAGCTACGTGCCGCTGGCCCTTGCGGTTGCTGCAGCGATTCCCAGACTTGGTTGTAAGTCGTACGCGCGTGAGAGTGAATCACCGCGTTATAAAACTGATAGGCCGCCACCGTGCCAGCTTTCGCACCGGTGAGCGGAATCACCATATCGCAGACAAGCACTAAACGGTCCACTTGAGGATTGAGCGAACACAGGCCGTTAGATAGTTTTTCTGGCAACATCGGGATCACACGGCGTGGAAAATACACGCTTGTCCCACGTTCGCGCGCCGCGTCATCGAGCGCATCTTCCGGCGTGACGTAGTGGCTTACGTCTGCGATCGCAACGAGCACTCGCCAGGCAGGACGCTTACGCCCTGAGCCCAGATCCACCTGTTCGCAATAAACCGCATCGTCAAAGTCTCGCGCGTCCTCGCCATCGATGGTGATGAACGCCACGTCACGCAAATCAACGCGATCTTTTAAATCACTACGACGAACTGCATCAGGCAACTTATCGGTTTGCTTGAGCGCCGCATCCGGAAAATCGACAGGCACATCAAACTTGCGAACCGCGATTTCGATCTCCATACCAGGATCATCGATTTCACCGAGAATTTCTGCCACGCGTCCCAGAGGCTGAGAGTGACGTGTGGGCTGTTCAATGATTTCAACAGAGACCACTTGACCGTGCTGCGCGCCACCCGCATCCCCCGGCGGAATCAAGACATCATGTTTGATGCGCTGATCTTCAGGCACAACAATCGTCATCCCGCGCTCATTGAGGAAACGACCAACTAATTTATTGGTGCGGCGCTCAATAACTTCGACAATCGTCGCTTCAGGTTTCCCACGGTACTCGCCTGTCGGTTTAACCAACACACGATCTCCGTGCAACACCTTGAGCATTTCGCGCGGTGACAAAAATAAATCCTGGCCTCCACCATCGCGGATGAGGAACCCAAACCCGTCACGATGCCCCTGAACGCGGCCCGCGACGAAATCAAGCTTATTCGCAAGCAACAAGACGCCCTTACGATTTGGCAACAACTGACCGTCGCGCTCCATGGCAGCAAGGCGGCGGTCGAATCCCTTAAGTGTGTCCTCTGACGAAAGTTCCAAGCGCAGAGCAAGATCTTCTGGTGACAAGGGCACGCCGGTTGAGCGAAGCGCCTCTAAGATTTGTTCACGACTCGGAACATCTGGGTCGTAATCAGCGGGAAGTTCTGCAGGAACCGCAGCTTGGCGGTTGTTCTTTGTGTGGGGAGGTAGGCGATTTGCCAAAGCTTAGATCTCGCTTATAATGCTCTGCTTCGAGTACAGATAGGCCCAGGTGGCGGAATTGGTAGACGCGCACGGTTCAGGTCCGTGTGCCGCAAGGTGTGGAGGTTCGAGTCCTCTTCTGGGCACCATCGCAGTGTAAAGCATATTAGCTATTGCTTAAAGCTTCAAAGCATTTTACGCATCAGGATGTGCGCAATATTTGCATCCAAATACTCTTCCCCCTCCTCTTTAAAGCCGTATTTGGCGTAGAACGCTCTCGCATGGGTCTGTGCTGACAGTACAACCTGAGTAAAGCCGCGTGCACGCGCCTGCTCGGTGAGTCGCAGCAGAATTGCGGCCCCCACCCCGTTGCCACGACTACCCTTCAAAACTGCCATCCGCCCGATATGCCCATCGGGCAAAAGCCTTCCTGTGCCGATCGGCTCCCCCAAGTGATTAAACGCGAGTGCGTGGATGCAGTCGGCATCCGTCGCATCCAACTCCTCTTCGGGTGGCACCTGCTGCTCATGCACAAACACCTCAAAACGGATTGCACTTGCTTGGGACTGAAGCTCAGACCATGATCCGAGCTCCACACGACAGGAGGAAGAGGACTTAGGCAATGACGCGGGTAGTTCGTCGCCGGACAGGTTCAAAGTGCTCCCCTTTTAATAAATGTTTCGAATTAGCAAATTATCCACGTAATTTCAGGCAAGTTACACTTCAAACGTCATTGACCCACTTCTCTTATAGATTCATGTTCGCTGCGGTTATTAATGCTGCATTTCCTGTCTTTGCGCTCATCCTGACAGGATGGCTTTGCACAAAGGCTGGCTTACTTGGCGCAACCAGCCGAGAAGGTCTGAATCGCTTTGTTATTTACCTTGCCCTGCCCGCACAACTATTCTCCGTCATGTCGACTACGCCACTTGGCGATCTGGCGGAGCCAGGCTTTTTTGCCGCGTTTGGTCTCGGCATATTTGGTACCGCCGCGCTATACGCGCTAATCGCGCGGGGCAGAGGCGAATCTGGCCTTGATTACATCATCAACAGCATGAGCTCGGCCTACAGCAATGTCGGCTTTATGGGCATCCCACTGTGCTTGATGGTTTTTGGTAAGGGCGGTCTGGGTCCATCGATTATCACCACCCTATTTACCGTCTCAGTGCTCTTCGCCGCGACGATTATGGTTGCAGATCTGCATCGGTTTTCGCATGCCAGCCCAATAGTTGTTCTTAAAAATGTGGCACGCTCGATGCTGAGCAACCCGTTACTGCTCGCGCCCGCATCTGGGCTCGCGTGGTCTTACTTTCAGTTTGAAATGCCGATCGCGATCGGCCGATACATCGATCTCATCGGTGATGCCGCAACGCCTTGCGCCCTCATCGCAATCGGACTATTCCTTGGGGAAACCTCAGGCTGGGGACGTAATCCGATTGTGATCCGCATCGCGCTACTCAAACTACTGGTGCAACCCGCGCTGACGGCTTTCTTTGTGCTGTATGTGTTCGAGATGCCGCGTCTTTGGCAGTTGGTCGCGATCCTGGCGTCCGCCCTGCCCGTCGGGACAGGCCCTTTTATGATGGCTCAGATCTATGAACGCGATGCACAAGCAAGTGCACAGGCCATTTTGGTATCGACCGTTCTCTCTGTCTTTACAATTTCTTTACTGATCGGATGGATTAGTCAGCAACTTCCCAACTAAGATACAGCACAGTCTGACCAGGAGCTTTAACCATGCTTGCGCTCGTACCACGCTTTGCTGTATTCGGAATATGTGTGGCGCTCAGCTTGGTCGCCCCGCTCGCGGCACTGAGCTCTCCATCGCCAATCGGTTGGTGGCTCCTAGCCGTGACGATGTGGTTCTTAGCGGGTTTGGGAGTTTGGGATATTTTTCAAACCCGCCATGCAATTTTGCGCAACTATCCAATTATTGGGCATTTACGCTACATTTTTGAAGAGTCTGGTCCAGCACTGCGCCAATACTTCTTTGAAGACGACCATGACGAAACTCCGTTTTCCAGAGCCGATC
>CAMCWG010000124.1 GCA_945882005.1 Bordetella parapertussis | reverse complement strand
AAGTGTGGCGCCCACCCCGACAGGCGCGTGGCTGCTTACGAATACTAGCGAGGCACTCCATCGCTACGCATGCTCCTCAGCCTCATTGAAGCGAGCACTCGACCCACTCCCCTGCCTCGCGCTACCTGGCGCGCAAGTGCATCGCGACTGGCTCGATGCGATTGGTTGCAAAACATTTAAGGATTTACGCGCCTTGCCGCGCGCAGGGCTATCACGACGAATCGGACCGGCGCTTCTAAAAGAACTCGATGCCGCTTACAGTCAAGCGCACACAACTCTGAACGCCTATGTGCCGCCACCTAAATTCGTACAGCGTCTGGATTTGACTGAACGTATGGAGCACACCGCGGCCATCATGCATGTCCTTGAGTACATGCTATCGCAGCTGTGCGCATGGCTTGTTGCCAAGCGTAGCGCCCTCACCCGCTTACGACTTACCTTGCACCACGAGCGCTACAAGGAGAGTGCCGTACACACACAACACGAGTTAGCTTTCGCCGAGCCTGTGCATATGCTCGGCAGCCTGACTCTGTTGGTACATGAGCATCTTGAACGCTTGCCCTTGAAAGATTCCGTTGTCGCGTTAACACTAGAGAGCCTCGAGATCAGCGCGCTGCAACAAACGGCCGGAGGGTTGTTTCCGGAAACGCTTCGCACGCCTGCTGAGCGCCGCAAACTTTTCGACCTACTTACCTCAAGACTAGGGTCCCAGTCTTTATTACATCCCGCACCGGTCGCTGATCACAGGCCTGAGATCGCAAACAACTGGATATGTACCCCTGCTAATCACGAAAAAACTATACACGACGACAATTCCCAGTTGCTCGATCGGCCCTTCTGGTTATTGCCCGTTCCCATCGCACTACGTGTAGAGCGGGATCGACCGTTTTATCAAACAACACTTGAGCTATTACGTGGCCCTGAACGCCTGGAGTGTGGTTGGTGGGATGGCCCAAGTATCGCAAGAGATTATTTTGAGGCACGCGACAAAATGGGCGCGCGTTACTGGATTTACCGTGAGCGTGATGTAGATCCCGCGCATTGGTACTTGCATGGGATCTTCAGTTAGCCCTATGCATACAGAACAACTCTCAGGGCTCCCAGAGTACGCAGAGCTCAGTGTCTCAAGTCACTTCTCATTTTTGCGTGGTGCCTCGGCACCGGAAAGCCTCGTTGCGCAAGCCGCTGCACTAGGCTATCACGCGCTTGCTCTGACGGACGAATGCTCACTTGCCGGTATTGTGCGCGCGCATGTTGAGGCTAAAAAAATAGGTCTAAAACTCTTAGTTGGCTCGGAATTACGTCTAACGCCCAAGGCATACGGGTCATTCCGAATCATTTTGCTGGCACAAAATCGCGAGGGCTATGGCAACTTATGTGAAACCATTACGCGTGGGCGTATGCAAGCACCCAAAGGTCAGTACCTCTTGCACCCGGACGATGTACTCACTCAGCATTGCCTGACTATTCTCCTGCCCGATCACTTCATAACACCCCAAGAACTAGACCAGCGCTTGCAATGGCTCAAGACAGCCTGCCCCGAACGCGCTTGGGTTGGTGTCAGTTACTTGCATAGGAGTCACGAACGCCCAATGAATCAGCAAATCGAGTACGCCGCAAAGCACCACGCCTTACCCTGCGTTGCGCTCGGACAAGTTGAAATGCACAAGCGTTCGCGTAAGCCTCTGCACGACACACTGGCAGCCATACGTTTACGCAAAACGGTTAGTGAGTGCGGTTATGTGCTCGCCGCGAACGCTGAGCAACATTTACGCAGTCGTATGCGTCTAGCCACTCTGTATCAAACGGAACTGCTGCAAGAAACCGTTCGCATTGCACAGCTCTGTACTTTTACCTTGGACAGTTTGCGCTACGAATACCCCGAAGAGGTTGTCCCCAATGGCTATACCGCCAAGCAGTACCTCCGGGAACAAACACTGCTAGGGGCACAGCAGCGTTATCCGAACAGCATACCTGTGCAAGTACAGACGCAGCTCGAGGCAGAACTTACGCTTATCGCGGAATTGCAATACGAGGCTTACTTTCTAACCGTTTATGACCTAGTTAAATTTGCCGTCAGTCGTGGCATCCTTTGTCAGGGGCGAGGTTCGGCCGCAAACTCCGCTGTTTGCTATTGCTTGGGCATCACCTCTGTCGATCCTGCAAACGGTAATGCGCTGTTCGAACGATTCATTAGTCGTGAGCGCAATGAGCCGCCCGATATCGATGTTGACTTTGAACATCACCGTCGCGAAGAAGTCATTCAATACTTGTATCAAAAATACGGTCGTACACGTGCGGCCTTGACGGCAGTTGTCACGTCTTACCGACCACGTAGTGCGTTACGCGATAGTGGACGTGCGCTGGGCATTGACCCAACATGCATCGACCGTGTTGCCAAATCCTATCGCTGGTGGGATGGTAAGCAAGACTTATTGAATCGTCTCGCTGAGGCGGGAATGGATACCGAAGAAGTTGTTACCCAACAATGGGCGCAGCTCGCTCAGGCGCTCATGGGTTTCCCGCGTCATTTATCCCAGCATCCAGGTGGTTTCGTGCTTGCTCGCGGTTTGCTCTCGCGCATGGTACCCATAGAAAACGCCTCAATGCCACACCGTAGCGTCGTGCAGTGGGATAAAGATGACTTGGATGCCGTGGGCTTGCTCAAAGTAGATGTACTAGCGCTAGGAATGCTGACCGTTATTCGTCAGGCCTTGCATTTAGCCGCTCGACGACGCGGTTTAGAGCATTTTGAACTGCATGATGTCCCGCAGGATGACCTTGCAACCTACGACATGATTTGTCAGGCAGATACCGTTGGCGTTTTCCAGATTGAATCGCGTGCACAAATGAGCATGTTGCCGCGACTCAAACCGCGTTGCTTTTACGATCTCGTGATCGAAGTTGCCATCGTGCGACCTGGTCCGATTCAAGGCGGGATGGTGCACCCCTACCTTAGGCGACGCCAAGGTCTAGAGGCGGTCGACTACCCAAGTCCTGCCGTACGTGAAGTCCTGCAACGCACCTTAGGTATACCGATTTTTCAAGAACAAGTCATGAAAATCGCCATGGTCGCAGCCGGTTTCAATGCAGGTCAAGCTGATGCATTACGTAGATCCATGGCTGCCTGGCGACGTAAAGGCGGTGTCGATCAATTTCGAACACGCTTAGTCAACGGACTACTCGCTAATGGTTACACACCAGAGTTCGCCGATGCAATTTTCAAACAAATTGAGGGCTTCGGAGAGTACGGGTTCCCTGAGAGTCATGCAGCAAGTTTTGCCCTCTTGGCCTATGCGAGTGCTTGGCTCAAATGCCATGAGCCTGAAGCTTTTCTGGTGGCGCTACTCAATGCACAGCCAATGGGCTTTTATGCACCGTCACAATTGATACAAGATGCACGTCGCCACGGCGTGCAGGTCCAGCCAATCGATGCTGAGCTGAGCATGTGGGACTGTACGCTCACACGACCCCTGCCAGGGACACGTCCTGCGGTACAGCTAGGTTTTAACCAGATAAGCGGATTAGAGCAGGCCTCAGCGCGTCTCATTGAACAAGTTCGCAGCGAGGCGCCTTTTTTAGATCTCCAGGATTTCGCACAGCGCACCAAACTCAACCACAGCACGCTGCAAAAATTAGCACAAGTCGGTACGTTCGATCGCTGGTCTGCGCATCGTCGACATGCTGCCTGGGAAGTAACAGGTCATATCGCAAGCAAAGGTTTGCTGCGTGACGCACCCATCCAAGACGATATCGCTGTCGAGCTACCACCGCCTAGTGAAGCTGAAAACATGCTCACGGATTATCGCCAGCTCGGCTACACGCTCGGACGTCACCCCCTTGCTTTATTGCGCGGACAATTAAATGTCCTGCGATTTTGCTCGGCCCAGGTACTGAATGGCCTCGATCACGGTCGGCTCGCACGTGCCTGTGGGCTCGTGACACTGAGACAGCGCCCTCCTACGGCTAACGGTATTTTATTTGTCACTCTCGAAGATGAAACGGGTTGCGTCAACGTGATTGTGCGTGCCTCACTACTAGAACGGGAGCGTCAAACGCTCTTACACGCGCCCTTGCTCGGGGTGGTAGGTGTCTGGCAACAAGTACAAGAAGTCAAACACCTCTTGGCGGGACGTCTTGAAGATCACACTGCATTGCTGCATACGCTCAAACTCATGCACACTCTATAATTGAGCCGTCTCTAGTCACTTTTTCGGAAAGCAAATCATGTCAGATCTAAAATTGCGTCTCGCGAATGCCGTGAAAGATGCCATGCGCGCTAAAGCCTCTGAACGCCTCAGTACCTTGCGTTTTTTGCAAGCTGCAATCAAGCAGCGCGAAGTCGATGAGCGCAAAGAATTAAGTGATGCAGAGGTTGTCGCCATCATTGAAAAGCAAGTCAAGCAACGCAAGGAATCCATCGCTGCGTTTGAACAGGCGGGACGAACCGAAACCGCCGCACAAGAAACGGCTGAAATGGCTGTCTTAAAGGAATTCCTGCCCCAGGCGGCAAGTGAGGCTGACATTGCAGCGGCGGTCGACGCCGCCCTCGCAGAGGTACAAGCGCAGGGTGTGACTGGCGCGCCCGCTATGGGCAAGGTCATGGCTATTTTGAAACAAGCGCTCGCAGGGCGCGCAGACATGTCTGCCCTTTCCGCTCAAGTCAAAGCAAAGCTCAGCTAGCGCGTGGAGGCGGCTACGCCTTCACCTTCAACACCTTAAACGCAGCGGAAGCTTTAGCAATCAGCTTCCCGCTTGTATCCAGAATTTCACCTTCACAAAAAGCAATCGAGGCACCGCGTCTAATGCAGCGCGCCTCGACGGTGAGATCTGTCATCGCAGGCTCGATACAGCTCGTGTGCATGTCAATCGTTGCCATCCCGATCCCTAACGGATCGTTCGCCCGACCGGCTGCGCTCAGTGTGAAGTCAAGAATACTCATGAGTGCGCCACCATGAATATGACCACGGCTATTTAACAACTCGTCACGGATACGAAGTCGTGTGATTGCGCGATCGTTCTCGCACAAGACAGGTTCAAGCTGCAGAAAATCAAGATAGGGAATCTCGAGTCCGAAATATTTTTTGGGAGTGATTAAAGATGACACAGTTGCTCTACGAAAAAAACAAAAACGGTCCGACTGAATGAATTAGCGAGGTATCACGAAATTAACGAGAAATCACACGGGGCATGTAACTTGTACAGGTGGGTACCCCAAACTGTATGACTTCATGTAGTGCTGCAAGCGAAGCGCGGTTCCACATATTGATGCCAGACACCATCGCGACCACTTCGGTACTCCGATCGCCTAGCGCACGGATATCCACCTGCGCGTAAGGCGTTGAACCGAGGACTCCAGTCACCCATACTCGTGCAGTGCCGCTTGCCGATTCGATCGAAGACTTAACTGGAAATTCGCCCTCGGCGCTCCAGCACTCTTTGGCTTGTGCCTGCGCACGCGCCACTACGTCTTGGAATGCCACCGGAACAGTAAAGCTATCTTTAGGTGAGCTTTTGGGATCAAGCCCTAAACATCCGCTCAACAAGATCGGGCCGGTCAGTGCGAGCCAGTATCGTTTCATTGTGAATCCCCAAGCGCTGCTAGCGTTCGTTAAAGGTTGCATAATACGCTGAGAATTTTAACTATATTTGCCTGACTCCATGCCCATCTCTACTCCTGCCTCGCGCCTATGGCGCGCTATCAGTGCTCTCTTAGGGTTGAGCGCGGTTGCCTTGGCCGCGATCGCGGCACATGCACTCTCGGATATGAAAGCTGCACAGGCGGTCGAGCGCGCAGCAATCATGCAACTCATCCACGCCGTGTTGCTCCTATTTCTCGCAGGCTTGACGGGCGTATTCTCTCGCCTCGCGCGGTGGTCAACCCTCATCGGGCTCACGCTGTTTTGTGGCGGGATCTACGCAAAATACCTACTGGGAATGGCTTCTGCCGGCAGCATAGCGCCTATCGGCGGGATGACCATGATGCTTGGTTGGTTGCTCCTCGGGCTATCGAGCCTCACCAAGGACAACTGAGGCCGGCAACAGTACCGGTCAACAAGCTGGTGCAACAGTGTTACAAAGCTATTTCACAAATTTTTAACTACCAAAATATCGCATATGAGCATACGAGACAAAGCCTATATCGTTGGCGCCTACGAGCATCCGACACGTAAAGCACCGGACAAATCCGTTGCACAACTGCATGCAGAATCTGCGCGAGGCGCGTTAGAAGACGCAGGCCTGACACTAAACGACATCGACGGCTACTTCTGTGCCGGAGACGCGCCAGGTCTGGGCATGCTGAACATGGCAGACTATATGGGGCTCACCAAGCTGCGCCACGTCGACTCCACCGAAACCGGGGGCTGCTCATACCTCATCCACGTATCGCATGCAGCCCAGGCCATCGCAGCGGGCAAGTGTGACGTCGCACTTGTGACCCTGGCGGGGCGTCCTCGCTCGGCGGGCTCCTCCGGTCTTCAACCCCGCAACTGGGGCTCGGATCTGCCAGACGTTCCATTCGAAGCCCCTTTTGGCTCAGTGACTGTCAATAGCTACGCAATGGTGGCTGCGCGTCACATGTACGAGTTCGGCACGACAGCTGAGCAACTTGCTTGGGTCAAGGTTGCGGCCTCGCATCATGCACAACACAACCCACACGCAATGCTGCGTGATGTCGTAACAGTTGAAGATGTTGTGAATTCACCGCTTGTATCGACACCTCTGCACCGCCTGGATTGCTGCGTCGTCAGTGATGGCGGTGGTGCACTGATCGTGGCACGCCCTGAGATTGCAAAATCTCTCAAACGACCACTCGTCAAACTGCTAGGTGCGGGCGAGGCAGTGAAAGGTCAACTTGGTGGACATGTAGACCTCACCTACTCCGCAGCACGTTTTTCTGGTGCCGCAGCTTTTAAAGAAGCGGGTGTGACGCAGCAGGATATTAAATATGCTTCGATCTACGATAGCTTCACGATCACTGTGATCATGCAGCTTGAAGATCTAGGCTTCTGCAAGAAAGGCGAAGGCGGTAAGTTCGTTGCAGACGGCAACTTGATTTCCGGTGTCGGCAAACTCCCCTTCAATACAGACGGTGGTGGTCTGTGTAACAACCACCCTGCAAACCGCGGCGGTATCACCAAAGTGATTGAAGCTGTGCGTCAGTTGCGTGGCGAAGCACACCCCGCCGTGCAAGTTAAAAATTGTGACATCGCCCTCGCCCACGGCACAGGTGGTTTCCTTGGTTCGCGCCACGGTAGCGCAACCCTGATCATGGAGCGTAACTAATCATGACGATAATGTATCAACCCAACCCGATTCCCGCGCCGGCGCAAGAAAAAGGCAACGAGCCATTTTGGGACGCAGCTAAGCTAGGCAAATTTTTAATCAAAAAATGCAAGTCTTGTGGTCAAACTCACTGGTATCCACGTGAGCTCTGCCCCTTTTGTATGAGCGATACAGAATGGATTGAAGCCTCAGGCAAGGGCACAATCTATTCACTAAGCGTCATGCAGCGTGGCAACCCCAATCCCTATTGCATCGCGTATGTTTCACTGGACGAAGGCGTAACGATGATGACGCAGATCGTGGATTGTGACTTAGAAGCATTGAAAATTGGCCAGAAAGTAAAGCTCGTTTTCAAACCAACCGAAGGTGACGGCCCACCCGTACCGATGTTCACACCGGTTTAAGTTTTGCGTTAAAAAGAAACCGTGCTCATCTATTTTGAGCACGGTTTTTTTATGATGACTACTTTAACGCCTCATTGATGACCTCATCAAAGTAGTCAAGGTTTGCTTTGATATCAAAGCTTTTGCCATTGGCATTAATCGAACCACCAGCAAGCTCAAAGCCTGCACTCAACCCGTCCTTGGTTGGTACAACCAAGCCAAACATCATTGCCATTGAGCGCTGCTTGTTATCGAGGACACGCCCCTTAGCTTCAATTTGACCGCTGGCGCGTACTGAATCGACGGTTGAGAACTTTGCCGCCGCGGGACCTTTGGCAGGCAGCACCTCAAGCTTTAACGCACCCTGAACCGAGCCGCCCTCAGTGCTTGCAGTGATTAATGGAATGCCCAACGAAAAGCCATCATTCACCAAAACACGCATTGCTTGCTTCACGCGCGACTGCTCATCAGCCGTCAGCATGCGGAAGTCATTTGAGTCATGACCAACTGAGGATAAGGCTTCAACGCTAGCGCTATTCATGCCGTTGACTGCAAACTCAAGAGAGACATCGCGCAGCTTTTGACCACCGATATCAAGTGATGCGATTTTCGGGGTAATGGACAAGTTCACGCGATTGTCCTTCACTGTTGTCGTACT
>CAMCWG010000123.1 GCA_945882005.1 Bordetella parapertussis | reverse complement strand
TTTCTGGAGGCCAGATCCTGCTGGAAGGAAGGCGCATCGATCAACTTCCTGATGAAGAGATGCGGCGTATTCGTGGTCGTGAGATCGGAGCAATTTTCCAGGATCCGCTCACATCCCTGAATCCACTGTATACCGTTGGTCACCAGATTGCCGAGACGATTGTGACGCATTTGCCGATGACTTGGGCGCAGGCGCGTAACCGTGCGATTGAATTGCTGGAGTCAACCGGAATCCCTGCAGCACGCGAACGCATTGATCACTATCCTCATCAGTTTTCAGGTGGCATGCGCCAGCGCGTCGTGATCGCCTTGGCCCTGGCTGCCCAGCCGAAGTTGATTGTTGCGGACGAACCGACGACGGCACTCGACGTATCGATTCAGGCCCAGATTATTGAACTACTAAAAAAGATGTGTCGCGAGCAAGGTGCGGCGGTCATGCTAATCACCCACGACATGGGTGTGATCGCAGAAACAGCAGATCGCGTGGTCGTCATGTATGCGGGCCGCGTTGCTGAGATCGGTAAAGTGCGCGATGTGATTCATTCCCCGCGGCATCCTTACTCGGTTGGTTTGATGGGCTCTATTCCATCGATTCATCAGCATGTCGAACGGTTAGTGCAAATCGATGGCAGCATGCCTAGACTGACGGCGATTCCGCCTGGCTGTGCGTTTAATCCTCGTTGTCCTAAAGTTATGGATCGTTGTCGCGTAGAGCGTCCAGAATTGCAACAGTTGGGAACATCCCACGCCGCATGCTGGCTCCATCCAGCGCAGGAGGTTGCATGACCACTCAGCGAGCCTTGGTGGAAGTCAAAGATGCTGCGCGTTGGTTTGATGTGTCGGCACCTTGGCTGGAGCGAGTCTTATCGCGCAAGCCGCGTACGCTCTTGCGTGCAGTCGATGGTGTGTCGTTCACGATTCGTAAAGGCGAGACCCTGGCCTTGGTCGGTGAGTCTGGTTGCGGCAAGTCGACCATTGCGCGGTTGTTGGTCGGCCTGTATCCCTTGACACAGGGAAGCATTTTGTTTGACGGACAGCCGCTTTCAAATATGCAAGGGCGTGGTGGCCTGGCCCTGCGCAAGCGGTTGCAGATGATTTTTCAGGATCCGTACGCGAGTCTGAATCCGCGCTGGCGCGTGGGGCGGATCATCGCTGAGCCGATACTTGCGCACACGACACTAACTCCTGCTGAACGCGAGGCGCGTGTTGATGCTTTGCTGACACAAGTTGGTTTGCATCCCTCGGACAAAAGCAGATTTCCGCATCAATTTTCCGGTGGTCAACGCCAACGTATATCAATTGCACGCGCTCTGGCAGTCAACCCAGAATTTTTGGTGTGTGACGAGCCTACGTCTGCACTTGATGTCTCGGTTCAGGCTCAGGTCCTGAACATCATGAAGGACTTGCAACGTAATCTGGGTCTGACCTATCTGTTTATCTCACACAATCTCGCGGTCGTGCATCATGTGGCGGATCGGGTGGGTGTGATGTATCTGGGGCGTATTGTCGAAATTGCGGATCGGGATACATTATTCGCGGATCCCAAACATCCGTACACGCGGATGTTGTTGTCAGCGATTCCGGATATGACTGGACAGGGTGGTTCGCGCACTCCCGTTGCGGGTGAAGTTCCTAATCCCCTAAATCCACCAACCGGCTGCACGTTTCATCCACGGTGCCCCTTTGCGCGCGAGCTCTGCAAGTCAGAGTCTCCGCCGACACAGAACTTCAAAGGCGTTGAGATCGCCTGCCATGGCGTGGTCCAAGGCTGGCCCATGCAGGTTTAGTGCCTGCTGAGACTAGTGAATGGAGGGCGGTCGAGGCGGTTCCTCCGACTGCTCATCCGGATCTGACGCATCGTCGTCGCCAAGATCTTCGAGTAGCTCCAGATCGGGATCGGGCAACGCTTCATCCGTCAAATCAAACGGCAGGAGTTCGGCGAGCTCCATCGCATAGTCGAACTCGTCGCCATTTTGATCTAGTCTCACGAAGCGTGCTTCAGGATCATCCGTGATTTGAATCGCCCAAAGATACTGACAGTCGTAGACTTCAGTATCCAAGTCCAGTCCGCCGCGGTTACCGACAAAGCGTGCGCCGGGACCGCCCATTTGCACATGGGTGGCTTTTTCGTCAGGGGTTTCATCCAAGCCAAGGGGAATCGCAAAAATGACCCACTCCGCGTCGTCGTCCACTCCCACTTCTGCAAGTACCGATTTGCCCATATAGGCACTCAGGCCATCAGCCGTTTTACCCAGCATGGACAGTTCTTGTTCGGTAAAACGTAAAGCGTGGTCGGGGAGTGTCATTATTTCATTCAAGATTGGGGGATCACAGCCACCATCATAGCCGTTTGACTCGGTCGAAGCAGTGCCAAGGAGCTGCCTAAGCTCTACAATACGGCATCTCTGTTCTATTCATCGATGGACTTATGGCTCAATACGTATACACCATGCATCGCGTGGGCAAAGTGGTTCCGCCCAAGCGCCAAATCCTGCGGGATATTTCCTTGTCGTTTTTTCCTGGTGCCAAAATTGGCGTTCTCGGCCTCAATGGCTCGGGTAAGTCGACGCTATTGAAAATTATGGCGGGCGTGGATAAGGAAATTGAAGGTGAAGCAGTACCCATGCCGGGCTTGAACATTGGATACCTTGAGCAAGAGCCCAAACTTAATCCAGAACATACCGTGCGTGAGGCTGTCGAAGAAGGCTTAGGCGCCGTGATGTCTGCAAAAAAGCGGCTGGATGAGGTCTACGCGGCCTATGCTGAGCCCGATGCGGATTTTGACAAGCTTGCGGCTGAACAGGCCGAGCTTGAAGCCATCATTTCCGCTGCAGCCTCCAGTGGCTCGGATGATATGGAAACGCAAATGGAAATCGCTGCCGATGCCTTGCGTCTGCCACCCTGGGACGCGAACGTTGGCAAACTCTCTGGCGGTGAAAAACGCCGCGTTGCGCTGTGTCGCCTCTTGCTCTCTAAGCCGGACATGCTGCTGCTCGACGAACCGACCAACCACCTAGATGCGGAAAGTGTTGAGTGGCTCGAGCAATTCCTGGCTAAATTTCCAGGGACCGTCGTTGGTGTGACCCATGACCGTTACTTCCTAGATAACGCAGCAGAGTGGATTCTTGAGTTGGACCGCGGCCATGGAATTCCCTGGAAAGGCAATTACAGCTCGTGGCTAGAACAGAAGAATGATCGCCTGAAGCAGGAAGAAGCTAGTGAATCGGCACGGCAGAAGACCATCAAGAAAGAACTTGAATGGGTACGCCAAAATGCAAAAGGACGCCAAGCTAAAGCCAAAGCACGTATGACGCGCTTTGAAGAGCTGTCTTCGCATGAATATCAAAAGCGTAACGAGACACAGGAGATTTTTATTCCTGTGGCTGAGCGACTCGGAAACGATGCGATCGAGTTTGTAAATGTGACGAAAGCGTTTGGTGACAAGCTGCTGATGGATAACGTGAGTTTCCGCGTACCACCAGGTGCGATCGTTGGCATTATTGGTCCAAACGGTGCGGGTAAGTCGACGCTCTTTCGAATGATCGCCGGGCAGGACACGCCGGATAGCGGTGAGGTTAAGATTGGCCAGACCGTCAAGATTGCTTTTGTTGATCAGTCTCGTGATGCCTTGCCTGACGCAAAAACTGTCTTTGATTCCATCGCTGACGGAGCAGACCTATTAACGGTCGGACGCTTTGAAATGCCTGCACGCGCCTACCTGGGCCGCTTTAACTTCAAGGGTGCGGATCAGGGCAAGCAGGTTGGTCAGTTATCGGGTGGTGAGCGCGGTCGTTTGCACCTGGCCAAGACCCTGATCACGGGCGGTAACGTTTTACTGCTGGACGAACCGTCAAACGATTTGGACGTCGAAACCTTGCGCGCGCTTGAAGACGCATTGCTTGAGTTCGCAGGTTCGATCATGGTGATCAGCCATGACCGTTGGTTCCTTGATCGTATCGCGACACACATTCTGGCTTTTGAAGGTGATTCGCAAGTGGTCTTTTTTGATGGTAACTATCAAGAGTACGAGGCGGATAAAAAACGACGTTTGGGCGAAGCCGGTGCAGCACCCAAGCGTATTCGCTATAAGGCCTTGCGATAACAATGAGTCGTCCCCCCGCCGAGACGCGCAGTGCATTTGCGCATTTCCATCGCATTGAAACGCGCTGGAAAGATAACGATGTATTTGGTCATGTCAACAACGTGGTGTACTACTCGTACTTTGATACCGCGGTCAATGCGTTCTTGATCGAGCACGGTGTGCTCGATCTGCAGCGCTCGACGATTGTTGGGCTTGTGGCTGAAACGCAGTGTCGTTACTACAGCTCGATTGCGTTTCCCGACACAGTGTATGTTGGTCTGCGACTCGCCCATCTGGGAACCAGCAGCATCCGCTATGAGGTCGGTATCTTCAGAAACGATGACCTGACTGCATCAGCCCAAGGCTATTTTGTGCATGTGTATGTGGATCGCGAGAGCAATCGACCGGTACCAATGCCCGCGGCCTTAGTAAAGGCTGTGGAGCAACTGCGCGTTTAGCGCTGAGGCATTTCGATCTTGACTTCCAGAACTTCGAGACTGTCTTGACGTTCAAATTGAACTTTGATGTCATCGGGATTGATTTTGACGTACTTTGAAATCACCGCCAAGAGTTCTTTTTGTAGATCCGGTAGGTAGTCCGGTGATCCATGTGCGCCAACGCGTTCGTGTGCCAGAATGATTTGCAAGCGCTCTTTAGCGACGTTGGCAGATGTTTTTTTCTGACCGAGCAAGAAAGATAGAAAAGACATTATTTGCCTCCGAACAGACGTTTGAAGAGGCCGGGCTTCTCGTAGTCGACAAAGCGTAGCGGCTTTTCTTCACCCAAGTAGCGGGCGACCACATCACGGTAGGCTTCCGATACGTCGGTCTTCTCGATATGAATCGCAGGCAGACCTTGGTTCGACGCTTGCAGGACCGATTCTGACTCGGGAATCACGCCAATCAGTTTGATACGCAGAATATCTTCGATGTCTTTTAAGGACAGCATCTCGCCGTCTTCTACCCGCTTGGGGTTGTAACGGGTCAAGAGCAAATACTCTTTGATGGGCTCGTCACCTTTCACAGCGCGTTGCGACTTTGAAGCGAGGATGCCAAGGATACGGTCGGAATCGCGCACAGACGAGACTTCAGGGTTGGTCACAACCAGTGCATCGTCTGCGAAGTAGGCCGCCAGGAGCGCGCCTGTTTCGATGCCAGCTGGGGAGTCACACACGATGTAATCAAAGCCCATGCCTTTGAGGTCGTTGATAACCTTTTCTACGCCTTCTTGTGAAAGTGCATCCTTATCGCGGGTTTGCGATGCCGGCAGGATAAAGAGGTTTTCAAGATTTTTATCTTTAATCAACGCTTGGTTCAACGTCGCTTCACCTTGAATAACGTTGACAAAGTCGTAGACAACACGGCGTTCGCAACCCATGATTAGGTCGAGGTTGCGCAGACCGACGTCAAAGTCGATCACTGCGGTTTTGAAGCCACGCATGGCCAAGCCCGAAGAAAAACTGGCGCTGGTCGTGGTTTTACCCACGCCACCTTTGCCTGAAGTCACCACCACGATACGAGTCATGACGAAAGAACCTTTAATGTAGAGAAGTTAAATTGCATTGAGACAAAAACAATTATTGCGAAAGCGGTTTGAGATGCAGTGCGTCTTTTTCTAGCTGAATCACTGCGGGCTGCCGGTGTAGTTCTATTGGGAGCGTCGTGTCAATCACGCGGTATACGCCTGCGATCGCTACCAGCTCGGCATCCAGTCCCGTCGTAAAAATGCGTGCGGCGCTATCACCACGCGCGCCCGCCATCGCCTTGCCACGCAGGGGGCCGTAAATATGAATATTTCCGTCGGCGATGACCTCTGCCCCGCGGCTGACAACGCCCATAACAATCAGGTCACAGTTGCGCGCGTAGACGCGTTGGCCGGAGCGCAGTGGGCCTTTCAGCACCATGGTGGGGGCAGCAGTCGGCGTTGTTTCTTCGACTGCCGGGGTGGTGATTGTTTGTGCGCTCTCGCTCTCCTCGGTTGATTGCTCGGTGTCTGACTCAACCTGGGCGACTGCGGGAGTGGGCAGAGCGGCAGTGACGGGTTCGGCGACAGCGGCCGCTGATTGCGTATCCGTCACATTACGGAGAGGGGCTGCCGAGAGGTCGACTGAAGTTAAGCCGGCAGCTTGCGCAGCGATTAAATTATCACCTTGCGCCACGACCCCAATAACGGGTAATTGATGTTGGGTGAGCGCTTCGATCAGAGGCAGCCATTCGACTGGCTCCTCAACGCGCATTGCGTCAATCACAACAGGTTCGTTTTCAAAAAAAGCACCGGCGTCTGCCATGCGTTTTTTTAAGGCTTGAATCAAGTCTGCTGTATCTGCGTGCTGGAGCACGACGCGTATGGCATACAGCGTCGCGCTTTTGAACTCGAGAGGGGAGATTTCAGTAGTCATTGGCAAGGATCATAACTCACCTGCCAGCGGGTTTTAACTTGCCGCAGCCCATGTGTCTTTCAGGGTCGTGACACGATTAAAAACAGGCGCAGTTGGCTTGGAATCGACGGGGTCAACCACGAAGTAGCCTAAGCGTTCAAACTGAGTCACCACTCCTGGGACGAGCGCTGTGCCGGGCTCAAGTAATGCCTTAACCACTTGTACGGAATGTGGGTTGAGACAACTCAGAAAATCGCTCTCGCCAGCGTCGGGAAAGGGTTCTGAAAAAAGTCGGTCATACAGCCGGATTTCAGCTGGCACGGCCTGTGACGTGCTGATCCAAGTCACATTACCTTTAACCTTCACGGCGTCAGAGCCTGGCGTGCCACTCTTGGTGTCAGGGTTGTACTCAGCATGGACTTCAAGGATGTTGCCGTCGGCGTCCTTCACGCAGCCTGTGCAGGTGACGACGTAGCCGTATTTCAGGCGAACGCTGTTGCCCGGAAATAGCCTAAAGTATTTTTTAGGTGGCACTTCGGCGAAGTCTTCGCGCTCTATCCATACCTCTCGGGTCAGACCGAATTCACGCATCCCAGCGTCGAGTGCATGAGGATTGCGTGGCGCATGGCAGGGCTCAACGTGGTCTGCCGGGAAGTTCGTGATGACGAGCTTTAAGGGATCGAGGATTGCTACCGAGCGCAGGGCGACAGGATCCTGATCCTCGCGCAGAGCTTGGTCAAGCAAACTGTAGTCGATGCGCGAATTAGACTTTGAGACGCCCGTGCGCTCGCAGAATAAACGCAGCGCTGAGGCCGTGTACCCCCTGCGGCGCAACCCGGCTATGGTCGGCATCCGGGGATCATCCCAGCCGTTGACATGACCCTCTTTAACCAGTTGCAAGAGCTTGCGTTTGCTGGTGACGATGTAGCTCATATTGAGCCGCGCGAATTCGTACTGATGGGGTAGGGGTGCCGCAAAGAGCCCCAGTTCTTGTAGTCGGTTCAGGGTCCAATCATAAAAAGGACGCTGGTCTTCGAATTCGAGCGTGCAAATGCTGTGCGTAATGCCTTCGAGTGCATCTTCGATCGGATGCGCAAAGGCATACATCGGGTAAATGCACCAGGTGTTGCCGGTACGATGGTGTGTGGCATGGCGAATACGGTAGAGGACTGGGTCACGCAAATTGATATTGGGTGAGGCCATATCGATGCGCGCGCGTAACGCCATACTGCCATCGGCATGCTTGCCGTCACGCATGTCGCGCAGCAGCTGCAGGGACTCTTGTGCTGGTCGATCTCTAAAGGGAGAGTTCTTTCCCGCCTCAGTGAGTGTGCCGCGCATCAGGCGCATTTCTTCTGGACTTTGTTCGTCGACATAGGCATGACCCGCCAGAATCAGCGCTTCGGCGCAGGCATACATCGTTGCAAAGTAACTGCTCGCAAAGTACAGATGCTCGCTATTGTTGGATTTCCAATCAAAGCCAAGCCATTTCACCGCATCGATAATGGCATCGACGTACTCCTGCTCTTCTTTCTCGGGATTGGTATCGTCAAAGCGAAGGTGACAGACCCCGCCGAAGTCGCGCGCCAAGCCGAAGTTCAAGCAAATGCTTTTTGCGTGGCCGATATGCAGATAGCCATTGGGCTCGGGGGGGAAGCGTGTGCGGATACGAGCAAGGTCAACGGATCCCCCCGCCTGAACCGAGGCCGGCCCGGGCCCGCCTGCCCAGCGCTTACCCTCAAACTTTCGTGCAGCGAGATCAGCATCAATGATGTTGCGTAGAAAATTCGTTGTAACAGGGGCGGAGGCTTCTTGGGTCATACCGTTTAGAGGGCGCAATAGAGAGCATCAAAGGTACATTTTGCCACGACAGAGGCATTCCCACCCA
>CAMCWG010000122.1 GCA_945882005.1 Bordetella parapertussis | reverse complement strand
CTTGACCTTCAACCAAGACCCGCAGTTGCACACGATCCCCTCTAAAACTCCTTTGTTCAACAGTACCGAGCGGTCGATCAACGCGAGGCTGATCAATCACGATATCCTCGGGACGCACCAGTAACTCTTCACCTAAGTATGCAGGCACGGGGAATACAGACTTACCCAGAATGAGGGTGCCCTGGCTGGTCTGTTCAGCATCGCGCCGAATGACGTTGACGCGACCAAGAAAATTTGCAACAAAGGTATGCGTTGGGTTGCGATACAGGGATTCTGCGTCTCCGACTTGCATGATCTGACCAGACTGCATCACTGCCATTCGATCAGCAACCGCCATCGCCTCTTGTTGATCATGCGTAACGTAGATCGCTGTCATGCCCAGGCGACGCAGCAGTTCGGCCAACTCGTCACGCAAGGCATCCTTTAGTTTGCTATCTAACGCCGTAAGAGGCTCATCCAAAAGAAGAATTTTTGGCTGTGCTGCCACCGCCCGGGCCAGCGCTACCCTCTGTCGCTGCCCCCCAGAGAGCTCGTTAGGCCGCTTGTGTTCAAGACCGTTGAGTCGAACAAGATCGATCAACTCACCAACAATATTTTCCCGCACTTGCCGCTCAATACCACGGACGCGTAAACCGTACTCGATATTACGACGGGCCGACATATGCGGGAATAACGCGTAATGCTGAAACACCATGCCTACACGGCGCTGCTCAATGGGACACTGTGTAACATCATGCTCACCAAAGAGAACACGACCACCGTGATCCGGCGCCTCGAGACCGGCCAAGATACGCAAGAGAGTTGTTTTACCGCAGCCAGAGGGCCCCAATAAGGCCATAATTTCGCCAGGTTCGACCCGCAAGTTACTGTTGAGCAAACCACGTGTGCCATCTGGGTAGGTCTTTGCACAATCCATTGCGGATAAAGAAATCTGTTCAAGTTCCATAATATTTCTGCGTCATGTTTGCCACGATATTCAACAGCCAGAGCAGCGGAAGAACCACAAGAAAAAACATTAATGTATAGGCCGACCCAACTTCGATACGCATCGAGGCGTAGCTATCGGCCAGGCCAACGGGTAACGTTCTAGTTAGAGGGGTGTGTAATAGCCACGTTAAATTAAACTCCCCGACAGAAAGAGTGAAAACCATGAGTGCACCAGCCACGATTGAGGGAAGAACCGCTGGCACAAGGACAGTCATAAACCGCGTAAAGAAACTGGCGCCCAGAGAGCGTGCCGCCTCTTCGATCGCTGAAATATCTTGACGCTGGAATGCAGCGGATACTGTTCGCACCATGAAGGGCAGTGTAAAAATCATATGCCCGACCAAGATGAACGCGTAGCTCTGACGAAAGCCACGCCATTCGCCATAGGTCAAGATGAGTGCAAGCCCGGTTGCCAAACCAGGCACGGCCACGGGTAGAGTCAAGAGCTCTTCGAACGTCTTAGCCCAGCGCCCCTTTGCCCGCGCCAAGGCGTACGCGCAGGGCACACCAATCAACGCGTTGGCTGCCGCACACGTGGCGGCAATCAAGAGCGAGGCCACAACGGTGGAGCCATATTGATCAAACACCTGAGACAACCACTGCAGGGTCAAGCCACTTTCCAGGCCTTTACTGTATTGGTTGACTAACGCAGCCAATATGGACAGCAGCATTGGGCTCAGCATGAACAGCACGACAATAATCGTGAGCAAGGCGAGCCAAGGCGATTTCGCCCTCATAGACTCACCCCTACACCGGTCCAACGTCTGGCCAGGAAAAGCGCCAACCATGTCACCAACCCTAGCGTGATCGACAGGGAGGCCGCCAGGGGAAAGTTGGCATAGTTAGTGAACTCACTATAGATCGTGATGGGTAACACCTCGAACTTACTTGCCAGGGTGAATGCGGTTCCGAAGGCTCCCATTGCAGTGGCGAACACGATTGCGGCACAGGCTGCGGTCGTGGGGGTCAGTTGGGGTAGCCATACATCCCGAAGCAACTGAAAGCGATTTGCCCCGAGAGAACGCGCAGCCTCTTCTACAGAGCGATCCATGGCTTGTGCGGCCGCGGTGTAACTCGCGATTACGCGAGGCAAGGAAAAATACAGGTAGGCTAAAAACAGCCCGGTCAAACCGTAGGCGAACGTAATACGCCCAAAACCGAGCCACTCAAAGAAATCGGCTAAGGCACCTTGCCTGCCGCCAAGCAAGATAATAAAGAACCCCACCACTACCCCAGGAAAGGACAGTGGTAGCGTCAACAATGATAGGAGCATACGTCGCGCCACCACATGAGGTTTAGCGAGATATAAACCAACAGCCAGCCCCAATGTAAGGGTCAGCATCGTCACCCCGATTGACAACAAAAGTGTATTCACCAGACTGCGCGCGTAACGGGCATCGGTGAGGATGACGAAGTATGTTTCCCAGCCTTGTTTTGCGGGAAGTGTGACAAGCAGCGCGATTGGCAAAAGCCAGAAGGCAGCAAAAAAAATACTGACGGGCATCATGCAAGCGCTCAGCACCTGCCGGGATGAGATGCCCGCCATGACCCTTTACCTAACTTGCTTCAGATACGCATCAGAAAAAGCTTTCTGCACGCTGGCCATCTTCGCGTAATCAATCGCCACGGCACGTGCGTAATCGGCCGCAGGTAAAAACCTGGATTGCGCTTCAGCCGACATCGCTGAGGCACGGACCGGACGCAAGAAGGCATTCGCCCAAAGCGCCTGACCTGCGTCAGACAATACAAAGTCCAAGACCCGCTTGCCGTTTTCAGCATTGGGGCCTTTGTTCACCAAACTCATCACATAGGGAACTACGATCGTACCCTCGGCAGGAATCACGAATTCGACATTCGCCTTATCCTTGTATTTCGCGCGATAAGCATTGAAGTCATAGTCGAGCAAAATCGCAATCTCGCCAGACAACACTCGAGCATAAGACGTTTGTTTAGGAACAATCGGCTCGTTCTTTTGCAATGCATTGAAATATTCAAGGGCTGGACCGAAATTATCCAAATTACCGCCGCGAGCCTGATTCACTGCGACCGCGCCAACATAGCCAACGAAGGCAGAAGACGGATCCAAGTAGCCAATCAAGCCCTTGTATTGTGGGTGCAGTAAATCCGCCCAAGACTTCGGAACAGGTTTGCCTTTCAAGGCATCCTTGTTCACCATAAAGCCCAGCGTGCCTGAATGGATGGTAAACCAGTTCCCAGCAGGATCCTTCAAACCCTCAGGAATTTGCTCCCAGCCGGCTGGACGATAACCTGTCACCACACCATCTTTTGCCGCTTGAATACCAAAGGTGACGCCCAGATACGTCACATCGGCCACTGGACTATTTTTTTCAGCAACCAACTGCGCAAGGGACTGACCTGAGTTTTTGTTATCAGGCGGAACAGTGATGCCAGTCTTTTCTTTTATTGCCTTTAACTGGGTGCCCCAGTCAGCCCACTCAGGCGGGCAGTTATAGCAAATAGCAGTTTGAGCGCTGGCCACGCTACCACTGAGTAAAGCAAAGGCCATTAGCGCGTTTCGAAACATACTGAGTGATGGTTTTTGCATTAGCATCTCCGATAAGTTGAAATACGATTAACGCCATCAAGCTATGAACTTGATTCAGTCAATCCTTACATTCGCCCGCTGAATGACATCAGCCCAACGGACTCTTTCCGTGGCAATCAACGTCGCAAAATCAGTGCTGCTGCTTGAGCGCACTTCTGCCCCGTTCGAACTAAAAATTTCGCGCACTTTCGTATCGCGTAGCGCATTTGCCGTCACGCGCTCAAGCAAACTTATCGTCGCCGGGGCTAGACCCTTCGGTGCCATCAACCCGTACCACGACTCCACAACAAAACCCTCGAGGCCCGCCTGCGCCATCGTGGGGACGTTTGGCAATGATTCGATAGGCGTCGGACTCGTCACGGCAAGCGCATGCAACTTTCCACCTTTAATGTGAGGCAAGGCGAGCGGGATGTTGACGAAAGCGAAATCAATCTGCCCCCCCATGAGGTCCGAGACCGCCTGAGTAGCGCTTTTGTATGGGATATGTACCGCGTCAACGTGCGCCAGTAACTTCAACAGTTCACCCGAGAGGTGATTCGATGTACCGTTTCCAAAGGATGCGTAAGAGTGTTTGCCGGGCGCGCTTCGAATCGCTGCAATCAGCTCCGCCAACGTCTTGACGGAAAATTGTGGCCCGACGACAAGCACGTTTGGTACTGCCGCAATCAGAGAGATCGGCGTGAAATCCTCTTTGGAGTCGAACGGCAAGGACGGATACAGTATGGGGTTGATGGCATGGGTGCCGGTTGTCGCGACTAGTAGCGTGTAGCCATCAGGTTTGGCTTTCGCTACATAATCTGAGCCTAAATTTCCACCTGCCCCAACACGATTTTCAACCACAACGGTTTGTGAGAGCTCTTTCCCGATGCGCTCAGCAAGAACGCGGGTCAGTACGTCCACCCCTCCGCCAACTGCAAAGGGCACAACAATTTTTACGGGTTGAGTCGGGTACGACTGCGCAAGGGCGGCTTGCAGCGACAGAAGGTACAGCATGCCCGCTACGAGCGCCTGGCCAAAAAAGGAGCGAAACAACACAGAGCCACCCAATCAAAAAATAATAGGCTTAGTGTGGGGGCTCAATATGCAAATGCCATGACGTTTTCATGGCATTTGCGTGACAGCGAACCTAACGCTGCGTGAACATGCTAGCTATTTTTTGGGACGACCAGCACGCAGTTTCGTGAGTGCCGAACGGGCGGCATCAAGTTGGGCAACCGACAGCGTCTTTAGCAAGCCCACACCAATGCGCAACAACTCACTCTTCTTGACCTCGACACCAGCCTTTAGAGAAGCCTTTTTGATGTCCTGGAGAATCTGATACTCATTGGCTGGCATCGTGAAGCTATCACGCACCAACTTGACCTTCTTGGCTTTGGTAGCGGGCGCAGAAACCGGAGCGGTAGGCTTAGCACGGCTTGGCGATGCTTTCTTAGCCGGAGCTTTTTTAGCTGGAGCTTTTTTAGCTGCCACTTTCTTCACCGAAGCCTTTTTTGCTGTCGCTTTCTTGGCGATCGCTTTCTTGGCAGGCGCTTTTCTAACAGTCGCCTTTTTCGCTGCGGGTTGTTCGGCCACTACTGCTGCGCCGCCTGACTCTTTAGTATCGTTATCCATAACATGCACTCCCAAGACTATGTGAATAAAAATTTATATAAATGATTTATATAATTTATATTATAAATATAGGAAACCGTGCCAGTCAAAGGTCATCGCACTTAAGCTTGGATCAACCTCGCTTTTCGAATTTGGTTTGCCAGAAATGCCGCGGCCGCAGCCTTAATAAGATCGCCCGGTATAAACACCGTCACAGCCAGTAACGCTTTGGTGATGTCCATCTTTGCAACGATGGCAAGCCATGGCACGCCAAACAGATAGACCACCAAAATCCCACCCACCACACTCGCGACGAAGCAACGACTCACGTCTCGATAGGTGGCACCTGTCGTCTCTGGCGCAGGAGTTTTAAACGCGCCAGAGAGATAGCCCACGACGAAGGCGCCGGGGATCATGCCCAACAAAAAACCACCAGTTGGACCCATCAATACCGCCAAACCGGCGCGCCCCCCAGGCAAGACGGGTAGCCCAATCAGTGCCAAGGCCACATAAAGAGTCAAGACTAGCGCAGCGCGACGTGGGCCTAGCACTAAGCCTGTCAACATGACTCCAAAAGTCTGCAGCGTGATGGGCACAGGCACCCAAGGCAACACCACCGGTGGCAAAGCAGCCAGCACGACGATAATCGCCGCGAACAGCGCGACAAGTACTAAGTCCTTTGTTTTCATCTCACTGCCTTCAGGGTCGACGCGCATCAATCGCGTCAGCGATCTCGGACGCACGTTGGATCGTGCGCATTAACATGGGGACTATCATCGAAAACGGTCGCCCGGATAAGCCCCGCGCAACCTGTGCCTCGCGAATGTTACGCCACTGCACGCCCAGCTCAGGGATAAACCGCAAGGTCAAACCAATCACGAGTGCAATCTGCTCTCGGTCGACCCAGCCTATCCGATGAAGTGGGCCTAGAACTTGATACACGACCGCCATCACCTGCGTAATTGAGCTAGTCGACAAGACGACGATCGCAGCCAAGAGCAACGCGAACATTCGCAGACTCACTTCGAGCGCTATCCAGACATCCTGTACGAGCCAGGCAATTAGCCCCACGTACAGAATTAGCCAGCACGCGGGACGTAACTGCCTGTTCAACTGCGCAAACGGAACGCGAAGCTGTGCAACAAATATAAGGGCGCATAACGCCACCAAACCGAGCAGCCAGAGTTCATCAATGCATAATAGCGAAGCACCTAACAAAAGCAAGGCGCTTAATTTATAAGAGGCCCGCATGCGGTGCAGCCAAGTGTCTCCGGGGCTAAATAGGACTCCGTTCATGCGCAATGCTGCCGATACCAGGCCAATGCATCCTGCGGTTTACCGTCAAACGCAACCGTACCCCGATCTAGCACTAACACCCGATCCATCCGCTCGACAAGTGGGAGGTCGTGGCTCACGATAATCGCCTGCTGGGGCAACTGATCAATAATATCCACCAAGCGGTTTCGCATCCGCAAGTCAAGTTGCGTGGTAGGCTCATCAAAGATGATGAGGTCTGGCTCTGTGACCAACACCCCAGCAAGAGCAACGAGCTGCTTTTCTCCGCCCGATAGAGTATGCACCGAGCGGGGGAGCAAGTCCGACACACCTAAGTTTTCAAGGACTGCCCTGACCTTTTGCTCGCGCTGGCCTAAAGAAAAAGCCTTAGCATCCAAGCCCCAGAGCAAGTCCTCACCAACGATAGGAAGCACAAGCTGATTCTCTGGATTTTGGAAAACAAAACCAACCCGCCTGAGCAAGGTGCGCTTGTTTGGCTCGATGCACTGACCGTCTAAGCGCACAAAACCGGCGCAGGGCCGAACGAGCCCATTTATGAGCCGCGCCAACGTACTTTTACCCGAGCCGTTCGAACCAATGATCCCGATTCGATCTTCACTCAATCTGAGATTAAGATCGCTCAAGACCACTCGCTCGTCCAAGCGAACCGCCACATTTTCGAACTCGATTAACATAGGGCCGATTATGCCCGAGAACTTTTTTAAGAATCCGCACTCCAAACCCAAGTATGAAAAAAATCACAAAATCTGAGGCCGAGTGGAAAGCACAGCTTTCCAAGGAACAATTCTACGTAGCACGCCAGAAAGGCACAGAGCGACCCTTCACGGGTGAGTTCTGGGATCACACCGCCTACGGTATTTATCGCTGCGTAGGTTGCGGCACTGCCCTGTTTGCCTCGGATACCAAATTCGACGCAGGCTGTGGCTGGCCCAGCTATTTTGAGCCGCTAGACCCCGCAAACGTGAAGGAAGAAACCGATATGTCGCACGGCATGATCCGCACAGAAGTCATGTGCAACGTGTGCGACAGTCATCTAGGCCATGTGTTTCCTGACGGACCACCACCAACAGGCTTGCGTTACTGTATCAACTCGCTCTCTCTGACGTTTGAGGCGGTCAAGCCATGAAGAAGTTTCTCTTTGACCTGTTTCCGCTGATTCTCTTTTTTGCAGCGTACAAGTTCGCGGGCATTTACGTCGCTACCGGTGTCGCAATGGCGGCCGCCATCCTGCAAATTCTTTGGATCAAGCTGCGCGGTCATCCCGTTGAAACCATGCACTGGGTTAACCTTTCCATCATTGTGGTTTTTGGTGGTGCAACCCTCTGGCTCCAAAACGAAGCCTTCATCAAGTGGAAGCCCACCGCACTATATTGGCTCTTTGGTGGGGTACTGCTTGGTAGCAAGCTGTTCACTGGCCGCAATCTGATGCAAAAACTGCTGGGCGAGAAAATCGCCATGCCTGACAACGCTTGGGCACGGTTAAACCTTGCTTGGGCACTTTTCTTTCTCGCGGCCGGCGTCCTAAACCTATTTGTTGCCTTTTCTGGTTGGTTTACCGAAGAGCAGTGGGTGAATTTCAAGGTTTTTGGTCTGATGGCACTGCTGATTGCCTTCGTGATTGGGCAATCACTCTGGCTAGGCAAACATATAGACCAACCAAGCGAAGAGGGCTCAAACAAGCCCTCGGCCGCCAACGATCCCAAACTATGACAAACCCCCACCTCACCCTACTGCGCGAGCGTCTAGGCGCTCTGAACGCACTTGAACTCGAGATTCAAGACGATTCGCACCTGCATGCTGGCCATGCCGGTAACAAAGGGGGTGCCAGCCATTTCACGGCCACGATCGTTGCCGAATGCTTTGCCAACAAGCCAATGATTGCGCAACATCGGCTAGTGTATGATCTCGTGCGCGAT
>CAMCWG010000121.1 GCA_945882005.1 Bordetella parapertussis | reverse complement strand
GAGTGTCCTGCCCTCGAGATTCTTACGGCTTGCGTTGCCCAAGCACACGACATTCCTGACCCCAAGCTCTACGACTTGGTGGTCTTTGTAAGCAGAGCGGCAGTGAATGGCTTCACTCAGCAGCTCGGGCCAAACTTCGTTTGGCCATCCGCCGTCAGGGTGGGTTGTATGGGTCCGTCGACTGCTCTCGCGATCGAGCGCGCCTGGCCAACGGCAGTCGATATTATGTATCCGGATGCAGAAAAGGCTCGGGACTCTGAAGCGTTATGGCCCCTTTTGCAGGCGCTGACCACGCCCCCGAGAAAAGTACTAATCGTGCGTGGACAAGACGGACGTGACTGGTTATCTGAAAAGCTCATTGGCCGAGGGGTCGAGGTTTCGACGCATCAGGCTTATGAGAGGGTTCAGGCTGCCTGGTCGGGTGATACGGTGGCAAATTTTCAGGCGTGGGGCCGTGCTTCGACAAAGGTTGTCTGGCTGTTAACGAGCGGCCATGGTATTGCGTCTGTTGCGCTGCAGCTGCAGAATTTGGGACTACTTGGCTGGTTCCGGTCTGGACAGTTTGTTTTGACCCACGAGCGCTTAGTGCAAACCCTTGCCAAGGCCGTCGGCGAGGATCTCGCTAGGTTAAAGGTACATCTTTGCCAACCTGAAGATTCTAAAATTGTGTTGTGTTTTGATCAGATTTTAGATGGCTAACGACTACAATAAGGGCATGACAGATACCTCACCTACCGCTCCATCCGCTAGTTCAGTGGCCGCTCCAACAGAGTCCTTTGCGGCTAATGCACGCGTGCGGCGTAAGGCGTCTGGGTTATCGTTGACCTCGACCCTAGCGCTTATTTTTTTACTGGTTGCGATTGTGACTGCCGCGGGTGCGTGGTTTGCACAACGTCGCTTTGAGACGACGATCAAGCAAGTTAGCGTGCAAGTCTTAGACTTGAAGGGGCAGGCCGATGATGCACGCCGTGACGCCCGACAAGCCATTGTTTTACTCGACGCGCAACAACTTCGCATTCAACACGCTGAGGCGGCGCTACGTGACGCGCAGAGTCAGTTCGCTGCACTTGAGCAGGTGTGGCAAAACTTCAATAAGGGCATGGACGACTCCATGCTTGCTAATGATGTGGATCGTTTGTTAACGGTTGCCGGGCAACAATTACGTGTATCTGGAAACGTCAACAACGCGATTCTGGCGCTTGAGCACGGCTTATCCATGCTGGTGCGGGCGGATCGTCCTCGGTTCGCGTCGCTGCAGCGCGCGATCAGTTCCGACTTAGACCGTCTACGTGGTGTTGCAACTGTCGACATACCTGGGGTCTCCGCTAAGCTTGAGCAAGTGACAAATTTACTTGGTAAAGCACCTTTGCTTGTGCCCGACGAGGCGGCCCCTGGATTGATGTCGGCACGCGATCGTAATGCGTCACCTAACGTTGGTGTGCCCGCCGTGCCTGGCAGCGCGAGCGTTTCACCTCCGGGAGTTGTTACCGAAAATTGGTGGGAGACACACTGGGCTAGGGTGCGTGCTTCGGCTAAGTCTAGCGCTGCCTTTTTGGTGCGCGAGTTGGCAGATGTGATTAGCATTCAACGTGTGACCGACAGGAATGCGCTATTGATGAGTCCAGAGCAAGGGGCTTTATTGAGAGCGAATTTGCGTGCTCGTCTGTTGACTGCGCAAATGGCATTACTGATGCATCAGTCAGCGATATGGCAGCTCGAGTTAACAGCAATCGAGGGAGCGGTGGCTGCGCGTTACGACGCCAAGTCGCCCGAGACAGTGAGCGCTTTGAGACTGTTAAGTGAACTGGCATCGCTCAACATTGCGATCGTCCTACCCGATATTTCCGAGAGTGTCGCTGCGCTAGAAGCTGTGCGTCAAACCGACGATTCCCCCAAAGGCGGACAATAAGCATGCGCATTTGGTTGTGGACGCTTGTATTAGCTACGGTCGCCGTTGTTCTGGCTGTTGTATTGCGCGAGAACACGGGACACGTGTTGGTCTTGGTTAACCAGTGGCGCGTACAACTGTCTTTGCCGTTTGCGGTGCTGGCGACGATGGCTTGTTTCTTTCTAATGTATTTGACTTTGCGTTTGCTTACGCTTGTTCTAGACATCCCTGGGCGCGTTAAGACTTGGCATCGGCGTCGCGCATTACGTCGGGATCACGAGCTCCTCGAGCAAGGCTGGACTGAATTGTTAGAAGGGCGGTATGCGCATGCTGAAAAGGATTTAACGGAACTGCTTGGTCGCAGCAAGAGCATGAACCAAAGTGTGCTTGCTGCTTTGTCTGCTGCGCGCGCAGCGCATGCGCTAGGTGAATACGATCGGCGTGACGGTTTGATTCTGTCTGCCAAGGACAAGGCTCAGGAAGATGTTGGGCTGCGTGAAGCAGTGTCGACAGTCGCCGCCGAACTCTATCTTGACCAAGGGCTATCCGATCAGGCCTTAGCGGAACTCAATACGCTTCAGAAATCAGGAGCCAAGCAAGTGCACGCGCTCAGACTTTTCTTGCGAGCGTACCGCCAATTGAACCGTCATGATCAGGTTTTTTCCCTTGCACGCACGCTTAATCGGCGGGGTGCGTTGCATGATACCGAGGCGACTCAGGTCATTGAGATGGCTGCCGCCGCGCGCATCCGTGAGACCTTGCATGCTGGGACGTGGCAAAAAGTTTGGTCCGATCTCAAGTCCTCTGAGCGCGTGTTGCCAGAGGTTGCTCTTGCAGGAGCCCAAGCGTTTGAGGTCGTCGGTCAGCTTGATGAATCCTCGCGAGTGCTTGAGCAGGCCATTTCAGTGTCTTTTGATCCTCGGTTACTTGCCGTGTACGCTCGGGCAGAGTCTTCCCAGGTTACGCGACGCTTAGAGAAAGCCGAAGCGTGGCTTCAAAAGAGCCCGGCGGACCCTGACTTGTTGGCAACAATTGGAAATCTCTGTTTGGCCGGACAGATATGGGGTCAGGCGGAGAGCTATTTGGTACGTAGTTTGGCGCGTCGCAGCGACGCGCGTGTGCATGTTGCGCTGGCCTCTCTCTATGACAAAATCAATCGTCCCCAAGATGCAGCAATGCAGTGGCGTGCGGCAACGGCTTTAGGGGTAGCAATTCCTGTTCTTGCTCAGGAGGTGATATTGCCCCCAGCAGATACCCAGTCTGACCCTGGCTTGCTTCATGCTGAGGGTCTGACTTACTTAGCAGATACGGGCTTTCCAGCCGATTGGAGCGACGACCGTACGACCTTACCAGGATCCTCGTCCGTAGCATCCACCTCTGAATGTGGCGTGCATGCGCAGGATGAGATGTACGACTATTTTGACAGCGCTCCCGTGCCCCACTTAGGCGAACCTGCGCCGGTCAGTTCATTGCCTGATCCTACCCGGCCTACACCTCAAGACAAGTAGTGGAGTCGTTATCGACAGCTGTATGACCGATTTCTTTGCAGTTAAAGTGTTAGCCGTTTAAATATAAGTTCACAAATAATCATCTAGGAAGCGCTCTCATGTCTGATTACGTTTTTTCTCCTGAGCCAACGCAAGGCTTGCCCGTTGTGGGCAGTGAGTCTTTGTTTCCCGTGCGTCGCGTGTATTGCGTAGGCCGCAATTATGCTGAGCATGCCAAGGAGATGGGATTTACCGGTCGGGAAGACCCTTTCTTTTTTTGTAAGCCAGCAGATGCACTCGTGCCTATTGCTGCAGGTCAGGCAGGAACAATGCCTTATCCTAGCAAGACCGCCAATCTGCACTACGAGATGGAATTAGTGGTTGCGTTGGGTAGTGGTGGTCGTGATATCCCTGTTGATCAAGCCAATAAATGTATTTTTGGTTACGCGTTGGGTCTGGATATGACCCGGCGAGACTTGCAGAACGAGGCAAAAAAACAGGGCCGGCCCTGGGAAGTGGGTAAGGGCTTTGATCAGTCAGGCCCCATTGGTCCGATTCATCCTGTTGCGACGACTGGCGTGCTGTCTAAAGGCAGTATCTCTCTGCACGTAAACGGAGTGCAAAAGCAATCTAGCGATTTGACGCAACTCATCTGGAGCATTCCTGAGAGTATTTCTTATCTCTCGGGTTTGTTTGAGCTTAAAGCAGGCGACTTGATTTTCACCGGTACACCAGAGGGTGTGGGCGCCGTGGTGAAGGGCGACAAGATGATTGGTCGCGTCGAAGGTTTAGGTGAGTTTGAAGTGCACGTCGTTTAATTACGATCGCTCCAAAAAAATGGCCGCTCAAGAGCGCCCATTTTTATTTGATGTCACGCGTGTAGTCAGGTGCAGGATGCAAGGTTAAACGCGGTCCGGCTTTGAGTAGCTGACTTGGGATGTCATGGCCGATCAAGCTCGGTAGCGTTCTGGAGACTTCAAGTAATTTGTTGAGATCGACGCCTGTATCAAAGCCTTCTAGCTCAAGCATGTGTACCATGTCTTCAGTGCACGCGTTGCCGCTTGCGCCCGGAGCATAAGGACAGCCGCCGATACCGCCCAGTGAGGCGTCGAAGCGATTGATGCCGGCGCTCAGTGAGGCGAGGGCGTTCGCTTGCGCCATCGAACGCGTGTTATGAAAATGCATGGTGAATACCATTTCGGGATGGAGTTGCTGCGCACGAGAGGCTATCGAACGGACTTGTGCAGGGTAAGCCATCCCAGTTGTGTCACACAGTGTCGCGCGCTTGACACCAAGCTCTGCGAAACGATCTAACCACCGCATCACCTCGTCTTCACTTACGTCGCCTTCCATCGGACAGCCAAAGGTGGTTGATAGCGAAATGTTGATCGCAACCCGACTGCCAGAAATAGCTGCGACAACCTGACGCAGTTGCTCAAAGGACTGCTCGCGCGTCATCCTTAAATTAGCGCGGTTGTGTGTTTCACTCATCGACATCACGAGGTTGGCTTCGTCGATGCCACAAGATAGGGCGCGCTCTGCACCTCGCACATTCGGTACAAGCACGGTGTATTCGACACCGGGCTGCCGCTTGATCTGGTGCATGACATCCTCGGCGTCGCGCAAGGCGGGTATGGCCTTTGGAGATGTGAAGGAGGTCACTTCAATCTTTGCAAAGCCACACAGACTTAGGGCGTCAACAACACGTACCTTGTCTTCAGTCGCAATAAATTGTGCTTCGTTTTGAAAGCCGTCGCGGGTCGCGACTTCTTGCATAAATACCTTTTTTGAATGCATCGTCATGGTGTTCTCTTAAATGATTCCGCGGGATTTCCAATCAGCTTGCTTGGTCGCATCGATCCCTAATGCATCTAAAATCTCGGTTGTATGTTGCCCAAGCGTAGGGGCTTCACGATTAATCTGTCCTGGCGTGGCGCTCAGCTTTGGCACGATACCTGGAACCGCTACAGTCGAGCCGTCCGGAAGTTTCGCTTCCAAAATCATATCTCTGGCCTGATAGTGCGGATCCATTGCAATATCGGCTGCATCGTAACTCTTGCCTGCGGGCACACCTGCTTTATTCATCAGATCTAACACGCTGTCTAAGTCGTGCTGACAGGTGAAGTCAGAGATCGCTTGGTCGATGCGCTCGACGTTTGCAGCGCGTCCCACATTGTTTGCGAGCTCTGGGTTATTCGCGAGATCTGAGCGTCCGATCGACTCCATGAGTCGCTTGTAAATGCTGTCGCCGTTTCCTGCAATGAGTGCGTAGCGCCCATCCTTGCACAGGTAGGCGTTGGTCGGAACGATACCTGGCATGCTGGCACCAGAGGGCTGGCGCACGGCACCAAATTTTGAATACTCCGGCAAGAGGCTTTCCATCATATTGAAAACTGACTCGTAGAGTGCGACGTCAACCTCCTGACCCAAGCCACCTTGTTGTTCACGGTGGCGCAAGGCCATCATGACACCAATGACGCCGTGCAACCCTGAGAGCGTGTCACCGATTGAGACGCCTACGCGTACTGGTGGTCGTCCCGGCTCCCCGCTTAGGTAGCGGAGTCCGCCCATCGCCTCGCCAATCACACCAAAGCCAGGTCGGTCACGATAGGGCCCTGATTGGCCGTAGCCCGATACGCGAAGCATAATAAGTTTAGGGTTCAGAGCATGGAGGTCTTTAAAACCAAGGCCCCATTTCTCCATCGCGCCCGGACGGAAGTTTTCTATCAAGATATCCGCATCCTTAGCTAACTGTCGAATGATCTCTTGGCCTTCTGGCGTGCGTAGATCAAGCGTCAGAGAACGTTTGTTACGCGCGTGTGCGGCCCACCAAACGGAGGTCCCTTCATGAATAAGACGCCACCCCCTTAAGGGGTCGCCCCCTGATGGTGGCTCGACTTTGATGACATCCGCGCCAAACTCGCCGAGGATTTTTGATGCGAAAGGGCCCGCAATGAGTTGGCCGAGTTCGATGACCCGAAGGCCTGTAAGAGGTAGTGACATAGCGTTAAGTGTGTGAGTGCGTTAACCAAGGTGCTAATGATAGATGCTTAGCTTCAAAGTCATCGATGGATGCTTGATAGCTCAGTGTGAGGTCAATCTCATCGAGGCCTTTTAAAAGACATTCTTGCCAAAATGGATCGATACTAAAGGATAGGGACGTACTGCTTTGTGTGTGTGTGAGCGTACTGTTATACAGATCGACAAAAATAGAAATTGGCTGGTGTGACCCCATGCGTTCATTCTCGGAATCAACGTCTGGATCCAACAGGACATCGATATCACGTTGTGCCAGTCGGATTGGAAGTAGGCCGTTTTTTAAGCAGTTGTTAAAAAAAATATCACCAAAACTCGGTGCAATCACAGCACGAATACCGAACGCCTCAAGAGCGTAGACGGCAGCCTCCCGAGACGAGCCACAACCGAAGTTATCCTCTGCGATCAGTACATTTGTGTGACTGAATGCAGGCTGATTCAATACAAACGTAGGGTCGGCGAGGTTTCTTTCGTCAAAGCGCACATCGTGGAAAAGATAGTTTGCGTAATCGGGGTCTGTCCGTCTCCGTTTCAAGAAACGTGCGGGAATGATCTGATCCGTATCGATGTTTTTGCCGGAGATTTTGGCGGCTAGGCCTTGTAAGTGTGTAAACGGACGCATCAGGCTATTCCTTGGGTAAGCGGCGCACATCAAACAGCCTGCCCGTCACGGCTGCAGCTGCTGCCATTGCAGGGCTCATAAGGTGAGTGCGCACCCCTGGTCCTTGCCGTCCGACAAAATTGCGGTTCGAGGTGGAGGCAACGCGCTCTCCGGGGGCTGCGAGATCACCGTTTATACCAACGCACATTGAACAGCCTGCGTCACGCCATTCAAGCCCGGCGTCAATGAACACGCGATCTAAGCCTTCGGCCTCCGCTTGGCGTTTGACCTCCATAGAGCCAGGAACAACCATCCCTGGCACAGACGATTTGCGGCCACGCAGAACGTCTGCGGCAATACGCAAGTCGCTCAAGCGTGCGTTCGTGCAAGATCCGATGAAGACACGATCAATTTTGATTTGATCAAGCGGTTGTCCAGGCGTCACGCCCATGTATTGCATGGCTGCGATGGCGCTCGATTCTCCGTTAATGACCTCTGGCACACGGCCAGTGATTGACAGCGCCTGTTCGGGACTCGTGCCCCAAGTAACCATGGGGGATAGCGCACTTACATCGATTGAAAGGCTGCGGTCGTAATTAGCGTCATCATCGGAGTAGAGGTTGCGCCAGTCTTTGACCGCGGCATCCCACTGCGCTTGTTGCGGCGCGAAAGGGCGCCCATACAGGTAATTAAAGATGGTCTCGTCTGGCGCCATGATGCCAAAGCGTGCGCCGGCTTCAATGGTCATATTGCACATAGTTAGGCGATCATCGATTGTCAGTGCCTGCAGTGCCGGACCACAATACTCAATCGCTTGGCCTGTCGCACCTGAAGTCCCCAAGACGGCGATGAGTGCAAGAATAATATCTTTTCCACTCACGCCCGGAGCGGGTGTGCCTTGTAACTCGATACGTGTGCAAGGGGGCTTGGTTTGCCAAAGTGACTGGGTTGTCAAAATGTGGCAACTTTCAGACTGCCCGACGCCGAACGCGATGGCACCGAACGCGCCGTGGGTAGAGGTATGACTATCACTGCATGTGAGAGTCGAGCCGGGTAAGGATATGCCTTGCTCCGGCCCCACAACATGTACGATACCTTGGCGTGGATCCTGAAGAGAAAAATAATTGGCACGGCTCCAGCGCATATTCTCGTCAAACTTGAGAATCATCTCTGTTACCTCCTGGGTAACAGCACCTTGCGGGTTTCGACTGGTCGTTGGTACATAGTGATCGGCCACACCAAAAATTTGCTTCGGATTCTTGACGCTCAAGCCGCGTTCCCTTAGTTGCGCGAACGCATGAAAGGACCCCTCGTGGATGATGTGCCGGTCGATATACAGCAGTGAG
>CAMCWG010000120.1 GCA_945882005.1 Bordetella parapertussis | reverse complement strand
ACAAAAAAAGCGGCCCGCCAACCAAGCGCCTGGGTGACTGCTCCGCCAATCACCGGGCCTAGACCGCTTGATACTGCAAACGTAATTGAGACCACTAGCATCCAACGTACGCGTCGTTTGGGATCTGGAAACAAATCCGCCGGCGCGGCAAACGTGCTGGCAATCATCATGCCCCCACCCAGCCCTTGCAGGACTCTAAAGAGAATCAGTTGCTGCATGGATTGCGATAGGCCACATAACACCGAACCAATCATCACCATCGCCATCGACAGCATCATCAAGGGCTTGCGACCGTACAAATCGCCGAGTCGCCCAAAAATCAGAATCGTGACAGCGGAGGCCAGAAAATAGCCCGTACCCACCCACGCATAGAGCTCAACGTCACCCAGCGCCTGCGCAACTTGGGGGAGCGACGTACTGACAATCGTGGCATCAAAGGCCACCACCACGGCTGACGCCGCAATGCCAGACATGGCTAGCAGCAGTTCGCGTCGCGAGGCGGGAGTCTCGACGGGGGGGGGTGAGGAGGAGGATGAAGTCATTCGGGTAAGTACCTATAAGACAAAGAATAGCACCACCGTGCGCCCCATCGCAGTCAAAATCAGCGCAAAATAAAGAAAAACAAATAAACATGACGGGCGAACGCCCCGAATAACAACGACATAACCATAAAAGACATAAATCGTCTCAGGAGACAAAACTTGAAAACCACCCTTCAGCCCCTTCGCCGTCAGTTCATCGCTACTTTAGGGGTTGCTGCCACAGCTGGCTTAATGGCCGCGGCACCGCTCACTTCACAGGCCCAAACTGCGAACTGGCCGACCAAACCTATTCGCATCATCGTCCCGTATTCGGCTGGCGGTGGCACCGACATCATCTCGCGCAAATTGGCGCAAGGACTGGGGCCACTCCTCAAGCAAACCATCATTATTGAGAACAAGCCCGGCGCGAATGGCATCATCGGTACAGATATCGTTGCCAAGTCAGAGCCTGATGGGCATACCTTTGTGATGGTGGTGTCCACGCACCTGATCAATCCAATCGTGACCAAGAACATGCCTTACGACACGTTCAAAGATCTTGCTGGCGTCACCGTTGTCGCCGATTCGCCCTTGATCTTTGTGACGGCGTCCACCTTCCCAGCCAAGACGATGGTCGAGTTCACCAAGGCTATGCGCGAAAAACCTAAGACCTATTCCTATGGCAGTTCGGAGAACATGACCAAGATGGTCGGTGCGATGTATGCCAACGCCGAGAAGCTCGATATGGTCAGCGTATCGTACAAAGGCGGTGCCCCGTTGATGACTGATGTTGTTGCTGGTGTCACTACTGTTGGGGTCACCAGTATTCTGACCGCGCGTAATTTAATGAATGCCGGACGCTTGACCCCGCTGGCAGTAACGAGTGCCAAGCGCTCAGCCGCCGTCCCGAATGTACCGACGATGCAAGAGGCTGGTGTTAAAGATTTCGACATCACAATGAGTTACGCCATGTACGCGCAGGGTAAGACACCCATGGATTTGCTAGAGGCCATGCAAAAAGCGGTGAACCAAGTCGCGCATGCACCTGACATGAAAGCCGCACTTGCTGACCAAGCTGCCTGGCCTGTGGCGCAACCGGTTGCCGAGTTTCATGACCGTATTAAGCGCGAAGCGGCTTTCCTGCAAGACCTGGCCAAACGTATCAACCTGCAGGGCGATTAAGCTTTTGTAGCAAGGAGTCAAGATGTCACAGTTGCACACCCCGCCCCGTGGTTGGAAACGGGCCGATCTCGAAAACGATCAGTCCTGGATTCACCTGCTCACAGAGCAGGAAATTCAGGATCTAGAGGCGGGTTTGCGCCAGGTCCTGGCGCTCAATAAAAAAGAGTTTGAATTGTCAGCGGCCGATTTTCCGCTGACGCCTGTCACGCAAAAACTTCTTGCGCGCACCATGGACGCCACGCAGACCGGTCACGGCATCTGCGTCTTGCGTGGTTTCCCTGTCGCGCGCTGGAGCAAAGCGGACATGCGCACCTTGTTCTGGTGCATGGGGCTGAGCGTTGGCGTGCCGCGTCCGCAAGGCAAACAAAGCCAGTACGTTTCGGATGTGATGAACACCGGTGGTACGTATCGCGGCGGTACGGGTCGCGGCTATAACACCAACTCAAAACTTGACTTCCATGCGGACGGCAGTGATGTCGTGGGTCTCATGTGTTTGCACACTGCGCAAAGCGGTGGCAAGAGTTTGATTTCAAGCTCCTTGAGTGCGTATGAAGAACTCGAACGTCGTCGGCCGGATCTTGCTAAGGTGCTGGCCGAGCCGTTTTATTTCAGTCGTCAGGGCGAGCATGCACCCGAAGAGCCTCCGTACTATCAGGCATCGATTATCGGTTTTAAAGATGGTCGTTTTGCCTGTCGTCATATTCGCAATCACATCACCGGGGCACAGATTACCTTTGAGGATGTGCCACGTTTAACTGCCTTGCAGACTGAGGCGTTGGATATGTTTGATGCGTTGCTCGCAAGTGAAGAGATCTGCTATCACATGGACCTCCAGCAAGGGGATTTTCAGTTTCTGAACAATCACGTTGTATTGCATGCACGGACTGAATACGAAGATTTCCCCGAGCCTAAGCGCAAGCGCCATCTCTTGCGCCTGTGGTTGTCCTTGCCGCAAGGGCAGGCGTTGCCCGATCTATGGGCCATTGCCTATAAGGATGTGGAAACGCGCGCCTTGCGTGGTGGGTTCCGTGGTGTTGGCATCACACCCGAAATTCGCGCCTTTGAAGAGCGCTTGAGTAAAGAACACAACATCGCTTGTCGCGTGTATCAAGATAGAGATCGGTACCAGAGAACCCTAGACCAAACAACTCAACGCTCGCAATGAATATTTACGAACAAGACCTGCCTAAAACAGCCGCCAACTTTACGGCCTTAACCCCCGTCGACTTTATTGTGCGCGCAGCCGAGGTGTTTCCGAATCGGCTTGCGGTGATTCATGGTCCGATTCGCCGCACCTGGGCGCAGACCTATCAGCGCTGCATGCAACTCGCGCATGCGTTGCGTGCGCTGGGTGTACAAAAAGGCGATACGGTCACGGCCATGCTGGCCAATACACCAGAGATGGTTGAAAGCCATTTTGGTGTGCCCGCTATTGGTGCTGTGCTCAATACCTTGAACACGCGTCTCGACGCGGCTAGCTTGACCTATATGCTGAATCACGCACAGGCCAAGGTGGTGTTGATTGATCGTGAATTCTCCAAGGTCATGCAAGAGGCGATCGCCAACGCGCAGGTCAAACCGATTGTGATCGACATTGACGATTCACAATATCAAGGTCCCGGTGATCGTATCGGGTCTTACGAATATGAGTCCTTAATCGCTGCTCAGGCCGAACGCGCTTCACAAGAGCCGATCTATTTTGCGGGTGACGAGTGGGATGCGATCGCGCTGAACTACACCTCCGGTACAACCGGCGAGCCTAAAGGCGTGGTGTATTCCCACCGTGGTGCGCAGCTCGCTGCGATCAGCAATATTCTGGAATGGGACTTGCCATCGCATGTCGTCTATCTGTGGACCTTGCCGATGTTTCATTGCAACGGCTGGACCTACCCTTGGGCCGTTGCGGCCCGCGCCGGTGTCAACGTGTGTTTGCGTAAGGTCACCCCCGAAGGCGTGTTTGGTGCGATTCGTGATTACAAAGTTAGCCATTTCTGCGGTGCACCGATTGTGCACAGCATGCTTGTTAATGCGCCTGAGGCCTTAAAGAAAGACGGCATGAGCAAGCTCAACGGCCGCCGTGTGCAGGCCATGGTCGCGGGTGCGGCCCCCTCGGCCACACTGATTGAAAGTATGGAAGCCCTGGGCATCACCCTCACCCACGTCTACGGCTTGACTGAGGTCTATGGCCCCTGCACGGTCTGTGCACCGCAAGAGGGCTGGGATGACTTGTCGGTGGCAGACAGAGCCGTCTTCAATGCCCGACAGGGAGTCCGCTACCACCTGCAAGCAGGGGCTGACGTCCTGAACCCTGAAACCATGCAACCGGTCCCGCGCGACGGGGAAACCATCGGCGAAATCGTCTTGCGCGGCAATATTGGCATGAAAGGCTATCTGCGCAACGCCAAAGCCACCCAAGAGGCCTTTGCCGGCGGCTGGTTTCATACCGGCGATCTGGGCGTGCGCTTCCCCGACGGCTACATCAAGATCAAAGATCGCAGCAAAGACGTCATTATTTCCGGGGGCGAAAACATCTCTAGCATTGAAATCGAAGACGTTTTGTACAAGCATCCGGCCATTATGGCGGTGGCGGTGGTGGCCAAGCCCCATCCCAAATGGGGCGAGACCCCCTGCGCGTTTATTGAGCTCAAGCCTGGCGCACAAGTCAGTGCCGAGGACCTGGTCAAACACTGCAAACAGCATCTGCCCGGCTTTAAGGTGCCGGGGGCGATTGAATTTGGCGAATTACCCAAGACGTCGACCGGCAAAATCCAGAAATTTGAGCTGCGCAAGCGCTCGGGGGCGGTCAACGCGATTGATGTATAGCGCTGTGTCGTCTTGCTTGATTAAGGGAAACTGATGTTTTTAAGAGTAGTGAAACCGCTGATTCTGGTAATGTTTCTTTCAGCCGCACTTTTTTTAGCCACCGATTTTGTCTTTGGCGAGCGGCTTTTACATCTGATAAAGGTTGCGTCGAGGCAGGATAGTTTTCGCATTGAACATGATTCTTATCACCACACTCTTGCCTCAAATTTTAAGGGCCTAGGGTTCTGGGGAAATGACTCCTATCCAGTTTGCACCAATACATATGGAATGAAGGCCTCGTGCGAGGAGGCCAAAGCGGAAGAGAAAATATTTGATATTGGTTTTATCGGCGATAGCTTTACTGAAGGGATTGGATTGCCGTTTGAACAGACATTTGTTGGAATGCTTTCAAAAAACCATCCAAATTTAAAAATAGCTAATTTGGCCGTTGCGTCCTATAGCCCATCAATTTACCTGGCCAAAATAAAGCATTTGATTGACGAGGGGTTTGTGTTCAGAAATATAATTGTTTTTGTAGATATTAGTGACATTCAAGATGAGTCAGTTTACCGAAGTGTTGACGGAAATATTTTTATTGGTACACCACCAGTTAAGACTAGATATTCTGCTATCAAGAGAAAGCTTGGTCAAAATTTTCCTTTAACCGCATTTGCAAAACGAACTCTTCTTAAAACAAAAACAGACTCCGGTCGATATCAAGCAGTGGAGTTTGAAGAAGCTTCGGAGGCGACGCCTGGCTACGATAATATTATTGCTAATCAATCAATTTATAGCCATGGATATGAGCGAAGCGCTTGGACTTATAAACCAGATACAAGCGGTTATGGCAAATTGGGTGTGGATGGATCAATTAGTAAGGCCCTAGACAATATGGGGCAGTTGCATAAACTATTAACAAAGCGAGATGTTGGCTTATCTGTTGCTGTTTATCCGTGGCCGGGAACATTGAAATATGATCAGCTAGATTCTAAGCAAGTAAAAATCTGGGAGGATTTTTGCAAAGATAAATGTGATAAGTTCTATAATTTGTTTACCCCCTTTTTTGCAGAAGCAGCAAGAACAACCGTTGATGCTGTGATTAGTAAATATTTTTTTAAAGACGATGTGCATTTGAATGCAGAGGGGAACTCATTAATTGCAACCCAATTGTTAAATGAAGGGCTGTAAAAACTAATCCAGAGCACAAATTCTGGCTTCATTATTTAAAAGCGACAGCAATAAATTCGCCACCACGAGATTTTGTTTGGGTTGCGAGTAAAATAAGTGCAATCTGTTTTTGTCTTCACGCGAAGCATGGCCTATGTACTAGGAGCTTTTGTTGTATCCCTGATTGTGACCCTCCTGCTGGTCAGGTATCGTCGACTGCACGTCGCGTTTTCTGGCGATACTGATTTCGAAAGCGTTCAAAAATTTCACATTAAGGCGGTTCCTCGCGTGGGCGGTATCGCCCTGCTAATTGGGATGGGCGTGACGACGCTGATCGCGGCGTTTCGGGATCCTGAGGTTGTTGCCGCCGTTGGGCTACTTGTTCTGGCCAGCTTGCCCGTATTTTTGGGTGGCTTGGCAGATGACATCACTAAAAAAGTGCGTGCGCGGGTTCGCCTGAGCTTAGCTCTTATTAGCGGAGCGTTGGCTTATTACTGGCTCGGGGCCGATGTCACGCATCTGAACATCATTGGAATCGACTGGCTTCTACAGTTTGGGGCCGTGTCTTTCCTGTTTACGATTTTTGCGATTGCCGGTTCCGCCAACGCCATCAACATTATTGATGGCTACAACGGCTTGGCCTCTGTGGTGTCCGCCATGATTCTGGCTGGGCTGGCCTACGTATCGTTTTACTTGAATGACCGTCTTTTGCTCGTCACGGCGGTCGGTATGCTTGGCGCGATTGGTGGATTTCTGATCTGGAACTATCCGCGCGGCCTGATCTTTTTAGGTGACTGCGGGGCCTACTTTATCGGGTTCATGATTGGCACCCTTTGCGTGCTGATGCTGGCGCGGCACCCCCAGGTGTCGCCCTGGTTTCCCCTGCTTTTGTGTATTTATCCTGTTTTTGAAACGCTTTTTTCGATCTACCGTAAAAAGCTCGTGCGGGGTAAATCCCCTGGCGCGCCTGATGGCGTGCATCTGCACATGCTGGTTTACAAGCGCATGGTGCGCTGGGCGGTCGGCTCAGACGAAGCCCGCTTGATTAACCAGCGCAATGCCATGACCTCGCCCTATCTCTGGATTTTGTCCTCCATGGGCACGATCCCCGCAGTGCTGTTTTGGCAATACGACTACGTCTTGATGGGGTTTGTATTCCTGTTTTCTATCAGCTATGTCGTGCTGTATCGGCGCCTCGTCTTGTTCAAGATGCCGCGCTGGATGATCTTAGAAAAGAAGCGGCGCCGCTAGCATGCGTGTCCTGCACGTTCTCAAGACCTACTTTCCAGATACATATGGTGGCATCGAGCAAGTGGTGCACACCATTGCTAGCCACACGACCCCGTTAGGTATCGAGAACCGTGTGTTGGTATTGACTCCTGGCCAACCACGCACCGACATCGCTCCCGCTGGTTATGAAATCAGACGCTACAAGCGCGACTTGTATGTTGCCTCGACCGGTTTTTCCCTCAGCTTTCTGACGCACTTTAAACAAGAAGCTGCGTGGGCCGATGTGATGCACATGCATTTCCCCTGGCCGTTTGCTGATTTTAGCTATCTGTACGCCGGTGTGAAGAAGCCTAGTCTGATTAGCTACCACTCTGACGTGGTGAACCAGGTGCAACTCAACAAGTTGTATGCACCCTTGCGTGATCGCTATCTGGCCAAGATGCAAACGATCGTCGCTGCATCACCCGGCATCATGCAATCTAGCCCCGTGCTGCAAAAGTTCAAAGACAAGACCCAGTTGATCACTTACGGGATTGAGCATTTTGATCAGCTGCCAGAGACCGATCCCGAAGTACAGTCCTGGCGACAACAGTTTGGTGAGCATTTCTTTTTGTTTCTCGGTGCCTTGCGTTATTACAAAGGCCTACATGTTTTGCTAGATGCCTTAAAAGGGCGCGATTACCCGACGGTGATTGTTGGCCGTGGTGATCAGCATGACGCCCTGCAAAAGCAAGCGCGAGATTTGGGATTAAAGAACCTGCACTTTGTGCCTGAAGTCACTAACGAACAAAAACGCAGCATCATGCGTGCAGCGTACGGTTTTGTATTCCCTTCGCATATCGCCTCTGAAGCCTTCGGCATTGTGTTGGCCGAAGCCGCTCAGCAAGGCACGCCCATGATCACGTGCGAGATTGGTACGGGCACTAGCTACGTGAACAAACACGGTGAGACGGGTCTTGTCGTCCCGCCTTCGGATGCGATTGCGTTTGGTCAGGCGATGAATGCTTTCTGGCACGATCCCCAACAGGTTGCAACGTGGCGCGCGGGGGCGTTGCAACGCTATCGCGATAATTTTATGGCCGAGACGATGGCGCGGAAGTATGTTGGGGTGTACAACAATTTGCTTGGTCGATAGGGATTAGTTTTTGCGCGCTGAGCTGGGACGATCTAGGTAGCTCTGCACAAAAGCATCAAACACAAGCTGCGAGCCAAGCTCGGTTAGGTGCGAGTTGTCGCGGTAAAGCGGAAGAAGATTTTTCGTATGCCCGTTAAAACAACTCATTGCACCACAGCCAGCATCAAGCAGGGTGCGGTCTTGGTCAAACACATAAAAATTTGGGTAAGAAGATAGCGTTTGCAGTGCGCGGCGCCATTCTTGAATGACTTCCTCACTATCTGCGGACCGAATAGTATTCAAGCGACCAATCGCCGCTGCGCGCAACGGACTGAAGACAAATGATGGGCGTGG
>CAMCWG010000119.1 GCA_945882005.1 Bordetella parapertussis | reverse complement strand
CATTGTGGAGCGCGCGCTTGAGCTTCATGGCGCACCTATTTATGTTCGCCACGAAATCGTACATAACCGTTTCGTAGTTGAAGACTTGCGCGCTAAAGGCGCTGTATTTATTGACGAGCTCGATCAGGCGCCGGCAGGCGGTATTGTCGTGTTCTCTGCACACGGCGTATCGAAAGCTGTGCGTTCAGAGGCGGAGTCTCGAGGACTTCAGGTGTTTGATGCAACCTGTCCGCTCGTGACAAAAGTGCATATCGAAGTTGAGCGTATGCGCGCGGCAGGAAGAGAAATCATTATGATTGGTCATAAGGGTCACCCAGAAGTGGAGGGCACCTTAGGGCAGGTCAACGATGGCATGCATTTAGTTGAAACGGTTGAGGATGTTCAGGCTCTGCGTGTCAGCAATCCTGAGATGCTTGCTTTTGTGACACAAACAACACTATCTGTTGATGATGCGTCTGTGGTGGCTGAGGCGTTGCGTACAAAATATCCAACCATTACTGAACCTAAAAAAAGTGATATTTGTTACGCCACACAAAATCGGCAAGACGCAGTCAAGGTGATGGCACCAGAGTCTGATTTAGTATTGGTTGTAGGCAGTGCGAATAGCTCGAACTCTAATCGCTTGCGTGAAGTGGCTGAGCGCAAAGGAATCCCAGCGTACCTCATTGACGGCCCTGAATCGATCGAACCTGCCTGGCTGGTTGATCGCAAGCGTATCGGTATTACAGCGGGTGCTTCCGCACCAGAGCTACTGGTACAACAGGTCATTGAACGCTTGAAGGCGTTGGGTGCGATCTCAGTGCGCACACTCGACGGCTTGCAAGAGAGCGTATCGTTCCCCTTGCCTAAGGGCTTATCGCGTAAGGTTGTAGAGTAAGGCTACTTGTGCTCGACCCAGATCAGTTTCTGTGTTGCAAAGCCGAGCTCTTCTGCCTGTTTGAGCAGAGCTTCTCGAATGCTAGGTGCGATCGTTTTGCTGCGCGCCAGTATCCAGAGGTAGTCTCGATCGGGGCCTGAGATCATCGCCCACTGATAGCCGACTTGATCCAGGGCAATTACATGGTAGCCCCCGTAGAACGGACCAAAAAAAGAAACTTTCAGTGATCCCTTGCTTTGGGGCCCGGTAAACAAAGCGCGTCCCGTGGCTGATTTCCACTTGTCGCGTTTGACGTCGTACCCTTTGTTTAATACCTCGAGGCTGCCATCAGTTTGTAGGGTGTAGGTTGCCGTTACTTCACTCAGTCCGCGCTCAAACGAGTGGTCGAGGCGGGCGATTTCATACCATTGACCAAGATAACGGTTGACATCAAAGGGAGAAACGGACTGTACGCCCTCAGGGGGCGCAGTTGAGCAGCCAGCGATTGATATCAGCAGCGCAAGAAACAACGTCTTTATAGAGAGTTTTTTCATGCGCTCGACATATTAGGTCTGAAGAGGGGGGTGGTGCCGATGAACGGAATCGAACTGTCGACCTTCTCATTACGAATGAGCTGCTCTACCAACTGAGCTACATCGGCACTAAGCGAAAAATTATAGCAGAGCGTTTATGCCCCTCTCAAACTGTCAGGTCTGGCAAATCGATCCATTTGCGCTCGGCATTGCTGCGGTAGCAGGCATCTACCAGTTGGATGCCTTTCGCACCGGCGCGCAGGGGAGATGGGAACGCGCTGTCCTCCACGACATGCTTCAAAAACAACTCCCAACCGGCGCGGTAAGAATTGTTATAGAGCGCGACGTCAGGCACTTCTAGCCATTGCGCATCAAAATTTTCCGTCGTTGGGGTGTCGATACTCCAGACGGGCTTAGGCGTTGCGGCCATGGGCTGTATGTAGCAGCGATACAGGCCCGCTAGGGCAGAGCCCTGTGTGCCATCGACTTGAATTGTCAGGATGTCGTCGCGCTTGATACGTGAGGCCCAAGACGCACTGACTTCAACGAGAGCGCCGTTTGCCAGTTCAAACGTGGCGAGCACAACGTCTTCGACATCAACGTCATACGGACGACCCTGCTCGTCCAAACGTTTTGGCGTGGCGGTCTTGGTGCGACAGGAAACTGACTTGATATCACCGATTAGTGTGTCGACGATGTAGCGCCAGTGAGGAAACATATCCAAGACTAGACCGCCACCATCGCGCTTGCGATAGTTCCAGCTTGAGCGTTGTGCTGGATGAATCATTCCATCGAAAACCCACCAACCAAAGTCAATTTTTGCCTGGAGGATTTCACCGAAATAGCCAGACTCCTTGAGCTTGCGGAGTTTGAGCAGACTTGGCAAAAAGAGTTTGTCCTGTACCGTGCCGTTTTTGAGTTTGAGTTTCTCTGCCATGCTGGCTAGATCAAGTGCTTGCTCTAAGGTCTCGGCAATCGGCTTTTCAAGGTACACATGCTTACCGGCCCGCAGTGCCGAGGCCGCGCGCTCGTAGCGCCCAGCCGTCACGCTTGCGTCAAAGTAAATTTCACTTGTCTTGTCGGCCAGAAACGCTTCCCGATCGGTGCTCCAGACAATGCTGTGCTGGCTAGCGAGAGCTTGCAGCTTGTCGGCATTGCGACCAAGTAAAACGGGTTCTGGCATCAGGCGGTCGCCATTCTTTAATGATAGGCCGCCTTCCTTACGGATATTGAGAAGCGCGCGTAGGTGCTGATTATTTCCCAGGCGGCCTGTCGCGCCTTCAACGATGACTTGTATTTTTTTTGTGGACATTTTGAACGCCTATGACGAGACAGAGTGGGCAACAAAAGGGAATTCGCAAGGTGGGCCGTCCGCGACATGCATGGTGCGATTTTCCAGATCGATCAGTACGGCACCTGTTGTCATGGTCTGCTTTGCAGGTGCTTGTTTAGGATCTGGATGTCGGCACAGTGCATGCGGAAAACTAAAGTGATCGCTCATTGCTGAAACCATTGTCGCCATATCGATCGCGCGCCCGCCTTTTTCAAGAAGGCGTCGCATACGTGCCGCACGGAAGAGCGTGCCAGGGCTGACCTTTTCCATTTGTGAGTCGCCGTGTCCTGCGCCCAGGAAATGATTTGAATGCGTCACAATCCCTTGCTGTGGCAACAGGTAGGACACATGGTTCGGACTTGTTTCCAGATCGATGATCTCACCCTGTGCACCACCGATCACAAAGTTTGCAGAGCAAGTGCGTTTAGTTGCAACAATTGGGCTCAGAGCATTGGCATAACAGTCCGCATCCAAGACCTCACGGCAGCGCATATGGAAGGGCTTTTGGTAGGGATTGGAGCCGTCTAGGTGCGAGGCGAGTCCGTTTTCAACCAAGCCGATACCCAGTTCGTTTACGCCCATTTTGCCACCGACAATCCCAGCTTCGGTCATGCAAACAAGACTTGGTTTGTTTTTGCGTTGAATACGTAGGACCAGCGTTCGTTGGTGCACACCTGCAATCCAGTCCCAGTTTTGACCGAGCCAGGTGTGTCCGTCTGCTGTCACATCCGACAGCAAGCCAAAGGTCGTACAACCGTCTGTTTCACTTGTGGCCTGTTCCTGTTTGCGTGCATCTTTGCCAAAAATCATGAAGGCGATTTCATAGCGCGCGTTTAGCAGCGCAATTGCTGCGACCGATTGCTCAGAGCCTTTTGCGAGACCGAGCATTTCTTCGGCGTATTCGGCATTCTGCGATTCCATCGCATGCTGCCAGCGCATGGCCTCTTCTAATGCTTCGGCCCGTGGTAATCCCGATGCTTCAAAACGCAGCAAGTATGTTTCTACGTTTGCCGCGACATCCGCGGCAAATTGTTGTCCGTGCTTGAAGCCGCGCTCATAGGCGCTGTCGCCAACGGTGAGGGCTGGCATGTGTTTGCGCGTTGTCATGTGCCTACCTGTTCATGCATTACTTTGTAGAGTTCTCTGTTGATCTCGGCCACGAGCGCTAAAAATGCATCTGACAGACGCGTTTCTTCGTTGCGTGGACGTGGGAGATCAATATCATAGATTTTGTGAATACGCCCGGGGCGGGCCGACATCAGCACAACACGATCCGACAAGAAAACCGCTTCGGCCAAAGAGTGCGTCACGAAGATGACGGTCTTTTGATATTGCTGCCATATGCGCATCAATTCGAACGCCATCCGGTCTCGCGTGATTTCGTCAAGCGCGGCAAAAGGTTCGTCCATTAACAGCACTGAAGGATCGAGTGCGAGCGCGCGAGCAAGTGCTGCACGTTGCTGCATCCCACCAGATAACTGATGAGGAAGCTTATTTTCGAAGCCCTTGAGTCCGACAATTTCAATAAGCTCTGCTACGTTGATCGACTGTGAGCCACCTGCATTCTCTTTGCGCTGACGTACTAGATCACGTAGCAGGCAGACATTTTTCTCAATGGTGAGCCAAGGCATTAAATTTGCTTGCTGAAACACCAAACCGATTCGACCGGCTTGGCGCAGCACGGAGGGCTGTGCCCCATCGATCACGACCTTTCCTGCTGTGGGTGGCATTAAGTCTGCTAGCACTTTTAATAGCGTGCTTTTGCCGCAGCCTGACGGTCCGACCAGGGATACAAACGCTCCAGCCTCAATGTTTAAATCAACGGGAGCGAGCGCGCGGACAGAGTCGGTAGAGCCAACGCCGTACGTGACCTCTACCGCCTCGATCTGTATCCCAGTTGTGTGATGGTGTTTGGAATCCGGCATCACTTTACTTCGCGGGCTGCTTAATAATTTGTGCGAGTGTTTTGGCTTCGTCGATGCTATTTACGATTGCGTTGGTGTACATCGAATTTGCCGCAGGCTTTTTAGGCAAATCACCGCCACTCGCCAGAATATTGATCGATGACTGCCACTTCGCATCCGTCATGAGACCAAAGCGTTCGGAGTAATCTGGTGTGTTGTAAAGGTCGTAGATCATGCGCAGTTTGCGTGACTCAAGCTTCAGATCACGATCTGGCGAGACGGCAACGATTTCTTTCATCGCGGTCTCGACATTCCCATGCGTCCAGATCAAACTTTTAATCGTGGCACGCACAAAGCGTTTAACGAGGTCCGGGTTCTTTTTCAGGAGCGCGTCGCTTGTGTAGATCACAGTTCCGTAAAACTGAACGCCGTAGTCGCGTACAGGCATCACGTTTACTGGGAAGCCCCGCCCTTCGAGGGTGAGTGCCTGACCAAACGAGTACCCAAACAGCCCGTCTACCTGTCCCGCTGCCAGCATTTGCACTTCTGCGCCGCGTGCGACTGTCACGAATTCGATATCTTTACGCGTGAGTCCGCCCTTGGTGAGTACCGGCTCGATCAAACCAATGACGTTGGCCTGAAACCAGGCGAGTTTCATCCCTTTCATTTTCTCTGGCGATGTAATGCCGGCTTTCTTTGGCGTAATCACAGAGAAAGGGTTGTCTGGTTGATCTGCCATGACCGCTATGATTGGCAGCCCGCTGCCTTTTGCTTTAACAAATGCGTCTGCGTTCGTCACGCCAAACTGCTCTCGTCCTGTGGCGATAAACACTTCGTTCTGTTGTCCAGCTGAAGGTGGACGAATCTCGAGGTCAATACCTTCTTCTTTGTAAAAGCCTTGTGCTCGTCCCCCGAAGTATTGCGCATGCATGCCCCAGGGCGTGAAATTGATACGCAAGACCACTTTGTCTAATGCCGCCGCTTGTTGCGAAAGGGCGGGCAGGGGTGCCGTGCACAGCAGAAGAGTGGCGACTATAGGTATGTGCCGCAGCAGCGTGGAGGCGAAATTAATTTTTGAGAATGCCATGTGTTTTCCTTAAACGTGCGAAGTAGAATCGTTTAGACCCGTGCGCCAAGACATGCGCGTTTCGATCCAGGACATAAAGTTAAAAAATAAAGTGCCAATTACTGCCAAAGAAATGATTGCGGCAAAGGAGCGCGCCGTGTTGAAGTTAAAACTGCCTGACAGAACTAGATAGCCAAGTCCGTTCGAGGCGGCCAGCCATTCAGCAACAATCGCACCGAGCACCGCGAGTGTTGTTGCGATGCGTAGGCCTGCAAAGATATATGGAATTGCATAGGGTAGACGGAGCTTAAACAGCATCTGCCGCTCGCTCGCAGCGACGGAGCGAAAGACGTCTGCGAGGCCGCGATCGACTTCTTTAAAACCTGCCATCGTGTTGATGACGATTGGAAAGAAAGCAATAGACATGACGACAGCAATTTTTGAGCCAGAGCCAGCACCAATCCAGACAAGGATGAGCGGTGCAATGGCGATCTTGGGTACGCTTTGAAGGCCAACGAAGATCGGCATGATCAAGCGCTCGATGAGGGGGAAGCGAATCATCAAGGCGGATACAGCTAAAGCGAACACGACTGCCGTGATGTAGCCTGAGGCAATCGCCCAGACGGTTGCGAGCGAATGCATTTGAATGAGCGCCCATTCATCAACAAAAAGTGTTGCAATCTCTGTGGGAGCAGGGAGCAAAAAATTTGGCACCTCAAAGAACCGCACTCCGGTTTCCCAAAGCAAAAGCAGCACCGCAATCAAGATGCCTGAGCTCCAGCTTTGCGCAAAACGGCCTAAGGCTGCCATGCTGTCTCCCTATGTAGATGTCAGCAAGCTAAGATATCTGCCAGTTGCCCTTGGTGTCAACGCATTTGATCCGTATTTACAGAGGAATTCCAATGACTCGCCATATCGTATGCCTAAGCTATGACTTTGACGTGCAGTCAGGCTTTATCTCCCGTGGATTAACCTCGCCCACGCCCCTTTCGCGCGGCGAGTTTGGCGTAGTGGGGTCCAAAAGGATTCTGGACCTGCTTACTGTGCACGGTATTCCAAGTACTTGGTTTGTGCCTGGCTTCACGATTGAGACCTATCCAGAGGCGTGTGAGGCTGTTGTTAAGGGTGGTCACGAGATCGGCCACCATAGCTGGGCGCACATTGCGCCCGCTAGTCAGACGCTGGAAGAAGAAGAGGCTGATATGGTGCGGGCAAGCGAGGCGATTGTTCGTCTCACAGGGTCGCGCGCCGTTGGCTATCGGTCTCCCGCCTGGGATTTGAGCGATAACACCTTGAATTTGCTGTTGAAGTACGGGTTTGAGTATGACAGCAGCATGATGGGCGGCGATTATGTGCCGTATCCCGTGCGCCAAGGGGATCAGGTCAAGCTTGGTGAGCCCGTGCGCTTTGGCCCACCGACTGCTTTGATTGAAATGCCAATTAGCTGGCATCTGGATGATCATCCGCACTTTGAGTACTGGCGGCTGCCGAATACCGTGAATCCTGGGCTGCAAAGTGCCCGGGTCGTCATGGACAGTTGGCTTGATGAGTTTCGCTACTTTAAGAAAACGACCGACTTTGGGATCCTGACTTACACCATGCATCCGTACGTGTTGGGCCGCGGCAATCGCATGCTGGCTTTCGAAAGTTTTGTCGAAAACCTAATTAAAGAAGGGGCAGAATTCATGACAATGCAAGAAGCGTTGAAAGCGAGTAGAGGATTGATATATTGATAGTTTTATTTTTTGATGTACTATTTAAATAGTATTTTGATGTACTATTTAAATTGAAAATTAGTTACTCGGAGCTATCTGCCCTTGGTAAGATGTCAGCGTTAGCTTTTGTGCTGACCTTCCGGAAGGGCAACGAACTCTTCCTGTACCGGAGGCTAAGTAACTATTGCCACTTATCACCGAGTAACTCAGCTATATCCGAATGCTTTGATAAAGCTTTTCTTTATGCGATTGGTTTGATCTGTAGGGTCGTTGTCAGACAGGCTCACCGAAAAAACAATCTGTTATGGCGTTTGTAAGGTCGCAGCTCTTTGCGTTGATATTTTGTTCCGAACCCGATGGTGTTGCGCGATTGTCCCAAACAAGAAACATTCATCTGCTGCTCCGTAATTTTTGAGTAAGCGCTGCTTATTCAAAGCGCTTTGCGAAGGCGTTTTTAGGCTACGAAGCGCACCACTTTTTCAATCGGATTTTGTGCCAGTCCTGCTTAGAAAATCGCAGATCGATTTTGGTGTCGGGTGTGTTTTGTGATAGACTCTCGGTCTTGTTGGTTTTCATCAACTATTCCCTGATAGCTCAGTCGGTAGAGCGACGGACTGTTAATCCGCAGGTCCCTGGTTCGAGTCCAGGTCGGGGAGCCAATAATATCAACGATTTAGCCCAACTTTACGGTTGGGCTTTTTTGTGCGGGCTAGCATTGGGCTAGCAACAGCATCAAAATTTAACGATGTTATTGGTTCACGTAAGTAAGCAAGCAAGCAAGCTGAGTTACTTTTTCTGACGCTCCCGCCGTGACTGTGCCAAGATTGGGCTGCACCTTTTGGGTGGACGTCGTCAGCGGCGCGTTCATGGGTAAATATCCTTTGATCAAAAGGGTTGCCCGGAGGGTTTAAGCATGGATGGCGATGTGTAGCGCCTGTACTCCCATAAAAAAATCTTTCAAATCCATTGCCTC
>CAMCWG010000118.1 GCA_945882005.1 Bordetella parapertussis | reverse complement strand
GTTTTCGATGTTGCTTCGAATTGTTGCGATCTCTTCTTCAGAGAGGGTGCGGGTAATTTTTCCGACACCGATCACCAAGCTGCCATCTGGGATTTCACGGCCCTCGGGAACAATCGCGCCTGCGCCAATCAAACAATTACGACCGATCTTGGCGTGATTCAGTACGATGGCTTGCATGCCAATTAATGATCCAGAACCAATCTGACAGCCGTGCAACATCGCCTGATGACCGATGGTGACATAGTCCGCAACGATCAGAGGTGCGCCTGTGTCTGAATGTAAAACACTGCCTTCCTGCACATTGCTATGGTGACCAATATCAATCACCGTATTGTCACCGCGGATGCTGACGTTAGACCAAATGCTTGCGTGCTCACGCACGATGACATCACCAATGATGTCAGCGGATTCGAAAATAAATGCAGTGGGGTCGATGCGTGGCGTGAGGTCGCCGAGTTGGTAAATCGCCATGAGTGGGAACGCCTGTAGAACCAATAGAAGACTTGCAGTTTACCCGACCGCTTTAGGCTTGTTTGCCAGACGACTACGACGGCCTGCAAACCAAAAGTATCCGTCCAGGTCCTGCTGAACTAAATCCCCAGTACGCCACCATCCCGTGCTGGTAAATTCGAGGCTGGCTGCTTCGTTACGCCAGTACATGAGTGGGGCGATAGGGTCCGTGTAATAGAATAGGTCTTGGCGGTAGAGTGCGAGCTCGCCAACCTCTCCTGGCGCAGCGACTGTGCCGTCCTCCCGCAGAACGGCCAGTTTGTGGCCCGGAAAACAACGGCCGAGGCTGCCGATCCGTTTGGGCCATTTTTGATTGCTGTCGCCGACAGCGCAGGCAAGTTCTGTTTGACTAAAGATCTCGTTGGGAATCGCACCCAAGACGTGTTCACACCAAGCAAGCACCGGTGCGCTGAGGGTTTCTTCGCAGGTCACAAGGTGTTTGAGTGTTGCCAATTGAGCCACGCTTGCACTCGGTAAATGTGCGGCCCATTGTTTGAGTGTGCTGGCCGGTAGTAGAGAGTGACTGACCCGATAACGCGCGACCAGTGCAGGCATTTGTTCGAGGCTTAGGGGCGCACAGACGCCCACTAAAGGAATGCCGAAATATAGTGCTGGAAGAAGGCCGCACAATAGTCCACTTGATCGGGCCCAGTCGGTGGGGGTCCAGAATGCCTCGGCATTAGCGGGGAACCAGTTTTGCGAAGCAACAAAGCCAGGTAGGTTTCCCATGAGCGTAGAGTGGGGCAGTAGGACACCCCGTGCGGGCCCAGTCGCACCTGCGGTGTACATCAGCAATGCTGGCTCATTGGCTGCAGTTTGGACCGACTTGAAGATATTCGACTGTCTGATTAATAAACTGCGCCAAGGCAGCACACGTTCGTCTGGGACATCGATGCCCACCAGCTGAGTGAGCTTGTGACAGCGTTGCAAAATTGGAAGTAAGTTGTTTGCGCCTTGCGGATCAAGTAGTGCGACACGCGCCTCAGCATCGCGTAAGCGGTACTCCATGGCTTTTGGGGGCAACTGTGTTGAAAGCGGTAAAACTACTGCCCCGACACTGTAGATCGCAATATGGGCGATGATTGCTTCGGCGCGTTGTGACATGACCACTGCGACGCGGTCACCGCGCTTGACGCCCATTTTCAGCAAACCATTTGAAAGCTGATTAGCCGTTGCGCCCAGACGTTCGTAGGTCCAGACAGTGCGATCACCGCTAGCATTCTCTGCGAACAAGGCGATACGGCGCGCATCGGCTGAGCTGCTTGTCCAGCGATGACAGCATTCCTGCCCAATATTGAACTGGGTGGGTGTTTGCCAGCGAAATGAATCGCACAATGAAGCGTGTTGGTCCAGCATCCTGAGTGTTCGGTCTGTTTCAGACTATAAGCATGGCGCAGCCAGCTAAATGGCGCAACAAAGACCTGCTCTGGAATGACAAAACTAAGGGTTTTTACTAGGCTGGACACTAATTAAGCGAGTGCCAGCAAGGCGGTCGTGTAAAAACTGTCCGTCCTGAGTAAACCAGGTGGGCAAAAATACTAAGAAGGGGGTGACCACAATAAACATCAGAAACGCAGGCCATCCCGACCAGATCGCCGCAGCCCAAATGAGGGCAGTGCCTGCCAGTGGAATTGGCCACATCAACGCATAGCGTATGAGCAGCTTCTGCCAGGTCAAGGAACCGCCCGAGGCGTTTTCCAGGCGAATATGCCAAGCTTTCATGGGCAAGGTCTGCCCGTTGCGTCGCCAACAAATCAAAAAGTACGCGCCAATGGCGATAAACAGCCAAATTTGTCGAGTGCCACGCAGGACGAGTCCATGGCGACTTTGGGTCAGCGTATCGAAGAGATAGCCAGCCAAAAACGTTACTGCGAAGAGTAAAACACCCTCGTACATCATTGAGGCAAAGCGTCTGCCACGTGAAGGTGTCAGCGTAGAAAGCTGACGGTGCTGCGGGTCTTGTGTGGGCTTGGAGCGTACATTCATGCGGGCATTATCCCGCACTTTTGTCCGCCCCAATACCTATTTAGACCATGTCGCGCATGTTAGTTTGCGAACGAGCTTTGGCGATAAAGGACGCTGTGCTGTTCACGAGCTTGCCAATGCTGCGCAAAAGACGAAAACGGAATTGCTGGTCAATGGCTTTGGCCAACAGGTCACGTTCAAGCGCATCGGTCAGGCGGACGGTGTTATTTGTTTGCATGATGATTTCCTGTTTGGATTAGGGATAACCCCTATTATTAGGGAAAACCCGAAATAATGCAAACGGTATTAGGGGATAACCCTAGTATTTGATTTGATGTTGCGCTGCGGCAACATTTTTTCGAAATCGTTGGGTCTGAAACCGAAAGCGCAGCCTGTTTTAGTCCCGGTAGCTTGCAGCTACAAGTTCGAAGTTAAAGAGTCTGCAATCCAGGGAACCGTTAAAAACGGGGGTGCGCCGGTTCGCTTTCAGACGCAGATGCTTGGGCAGATCAAGATCCGACGTGATGATGTTGACTTGCCAACCCGCAAACTCGCGTTTGAGGTTTGCCGACCATTCGCGCCAGAATTCCAGATCTTCTTCATCTAGACGCTCACCATAGGGGGGGTTGGTGACCATCCAACCTGCCGATGCGGGCGCGATAGCATCACGTGCATCACCGACTTCAAACCGGATGGTGTCTTCGGTTAGGTAGGCGCGCTCTGCATTACGCTGTGCCGCTTCGATGGCCAGCGGATCAGCGTCGATACCGATGAGTGGAGTTTCGAGTTCGGGGAGGATACGGCTACGTGCTTCTTCTTTGAGATCCTCCCACGAGGTCGCCTCATGATCCCGCAGACGCTCAAAGCCGAAGGGGCGTGTGATTCCAGGGGGCACACCTAAGGCGATCCAAGCGGCCTCAATCAGAATCGTACCGCTGCCACAAAAGGGATCAAGCAACGCAGCTTCCGGATCCCAGCCCGACAGCGCGAGGAGGCCTGCTGCGAGGTTTTCGCGCAGCGGTGCATCGCCCTTATCCAGGCGCCAGCCCCGCTTAAAGAGGGACTCACCCGAGGTGTCGAGATAAAGTGTTGCGGTATCTTGCGATAAAAATAAATGTACACGTGCATCAGGACGCACCGTATCAATCGAAGGACGCTCACCCTCAAGCTCGCGCAAGCGATCACAAATACCATCCTTGGCACGTAGATTGCAGTACTGCAAGCTTTGCATCGGACTTTTGACTGCAGATGTGTCGACACGCAAGGTGTGTTCAGCACCGAACCAACGCTCCCAGGCGATGCTGCGTGCCAGCTCCAGGATATCGTCCTCTTGCTGCACGGGAGCCTGCCCAACCCGCACGAGAATACGGGTGGCGAGGCGTGAATATAAGTTGGCGCGCAGGATGCCCCACCAGTCAGCTACAAAATGACAGCCCGCGCGCGTAGCCGACACTCCGTCATAGCCCAGTGCGCTGAGCTCCGCTGCAAGCGCCTCTTCAAGGCCAAGAGGGCAGGGTGCAAACACATAAAACGTTTCTATCTCAGTACCTTGTGGCACGTACAACGTGTTCTCTGTAATAACCAACGCTTTCTCTGGCACAAATATTTTTTCGTCTAGGCTGCGCCTCTCCCTGACTTGCGGCAATGCTTTGGGGCCGCTACTTCGAGGAGAGCGCGTTTTTGGAGGTGCAGCAGTGTAGGTCGATGCAAATTGCTCAGCCTGTGGCGCTGCCACTTCAGGAGTGAGTGCCGTCGAACGTTTAACTTTGTCCTTAGCAAGCTTAAGTTGTGCAACCTGTCGCCCGCGCGCACCTGCACGTAAGCGAGGCTTGTCATCACGTGCGCTTGGAGTCGCCACCGTACGTTTTTTTACGCTCAGTGTGGCGCGCTTTGGGTCCTGCTCAGACATAGTGGTTCTTTAAAAAGGCTTGACCACGACAAACGCTGTCGCAGCGGTCAGGATCAATACGGGAACTTCATTGAACCATCGATAAAAAATGTGTGAGCGCGTGTTGCGACCAGCCTCAAATTTGCGCAGCAGTACACCGCAACCGTGATGGTAGCCAAGTGCTAAAACAACAAGTACTAACTTGGCGTGCATCCAGCCGTTACCGGGACCTCGCCCGATGCCGTACCAAAGATAAAGCCAGAGACCTAGTACCACTGCCGGAACAGCGAGTATGGTCATAAAACGAAAGAGTCGACGCGACATACCGAGCAACACCGTTTGAGTGTGTGCGTCCTGTGTCTGCGCCATATTCACAAAAATGCGGGGTAAATAAAAAAGCCCAGCAAACCAAGAGGCGACAAACACAATGTGAAACGTTTTGATCCAAAGCATGGTGAGCGTCCTATCCCCGGATTTGTCCGTTGCCTTGCAATACCCACTTGAGTGTTGTGAGTCCCTCCAAGCCAACCGGACCTCGTGCGTGCAGGCGGTTTGTTGAAATGCCGATTTCAGCGCCTAAGCCATACTCAAAGCCGTCTGCAAAACAGGTTGGCAAATTGACATAGACGGAGCTTGAGTCGACCTCGCGTTGGAACTGTTGTGCTGCCTGAATATGTTCAGTCGCGATAGAGTCGGTGTGCCCAGAACCCCAGCGTGTGATGTGAGCGATAGCGTCTGTGATTGAGTCCACCACGCGAATCGCCAGAATGGGACCAAGGTATTCCGTTGCCCAGTCCTCGTCCGTCGCGACCAACGCCGAGGGTACAAGCGCCTGTCCGCGGGAGCAAGCGCGCAGTTCAACCCCATGCGCCACAAAGCGGCTACCCATAGCAGGTAAAAAACTTGCAGCGATATCTTTATGCACCAACAAAGTTTCCATGGAACCACAAACGCCATAGCGATAGGTCTTTGCATTGAACGCGATGTCCGCCGCCTTTTGTAAGTCTGCATGGTTATCCACATAGACATGGCAGTTGCCGTCTAGATGCTTGATCAAGGGGACACGCGCTTCCTCGGCGAGGCGTTTGATCAAAGCCTTACCGCCCCTCGGAATGATGACGTCGATGTGGTCGATCATTGTGATCATTGCACCGACGACCGCGCGATCTGGGGTCTCCACGACTTGCACGGCATGTTCAGGGAGCCCTGCTGCTTGGAGACCCTGTCGGATAATTTTGCCTAAGGCCAGATTTGAATGTAGCGCTTCACTCCCGCCTCGCAAAATAGTGGCGTTGCCAGACTTCAGACAGAGTGCCGCAGCATCAATCGTTACGTTTGGACGTGACTCGTAAATGATCCCAATCACGCCTAGGGGGACTCGCATCTGTGCCACCTGCATCCCATTTGGACGCACGGTAGTCGCAGTCAAACTACCTACAGGATCTGGCATACCGGCTATTTGACGCAAACCAGCGATCATCGTGTCGATGGTGCGATCAGACAAGGTCAAACGATCGAGTAGCGGTGCGGCCAATTGTTTAGTACGCCCCGCTTCGAGATCGATTTTGTTCGCGGCTTGCAGGGCACTACGCTGTGCGTTGAGCGCCTGCGCCATTGCTTCAAGTGCAAGGGCTTTCTGTTGATCATTCGCACGCAGCATGGCGTGCGAGGCAGCGCGCGCTTGTCGTCCAATTTGCTGCATCGATTCTTGTATCGTCATGATTAAATTACTCGTTAAGATCTGGCGGGTGAGACGGCCACGCGCATAGCTAAGCGGCTCATTTCTTCCCAAGGGTCTTGTAGGCGCCCCGCAACATGCAGACCTTTGATTAAGCGATCGACTTCGTGCGCATGTTGAACAGCAGCGGGCCAGTTGCGTGCCGGCACGCGAGCAATGGCGTCCCGAGCCAGGCGCTCATGTTGTCCAAAAATACGTTGTGAGCGTAGCACGCTCGACATATCTTGTCCTGTGGCTGCAGCCTGCGCCACGCGGGCAAGTGAACGGATTTCTTCGCCCACCGCCCAGAGCACGAGTGGCAACGCTTCGCCCTCGGCCTTCAGACCAGACATCATGCGCAACATTCTCGGTACATCGCCAGCTAACATCGCATCACGCAAACCAAAGACGTTGTAGCGCGCGACATTCATAACGGCCTGTTCGACCTCCGTTGCATCCAGCATTCCCGGTTCAAACAGCAGGCCTAGTTTGAGAATCTCTTGGTGAGCAGCTAATAAATTGCCTTCGACTTTGTCTGCGAGCCAATTCAATGTCTCTGGCGTAGCTTGCTGTGACTGCTTGGCAAGTCGTTTAGCGATCCATTGCGGTAACTGAGCACGCTCGATATTTGGCATGTCGAGTACCGTACCCGCGTTGAGTAAGGCTGAAGCCCATTTACTGTCTCGCGTCGTCTTATCCAGTCTTGGTAAAGATACGATTGTGAGCACATCGCCATCGGCCACCCCGCTACAACGCGCAGCAAGTGCGATGAGGGCGTCTGCGCCTTGCTTGCCGGGCTTCCCCGTGGGTAGTGCTAATTCAACAAGTTGTTTATCACCAAATAATGAGCCACTTTGGCTCGATACACTCAGCGTACTCCAGTCGCTACGCGCATCCATTAAAAATGAAGTGCGCTCTAAATATCCGGCTGCCTTCGCAATGCTGCGTAAAGCATCAGCGGCTTCGATTGTCAGCAGAGGATCATCACCAACAACGATGTAAAGAGCCGCCAGGCTTGCGCCCGGGCGACTGAGGTTCTCTATGAGGCGTTCAGGATCCACCTAGCGTCCAACCTATTGCGGGTTGACCGAAACGGGTACTGGTGTGAGAGAGGGGTTCTGCCACATAGGTGGTACGACAGTCGGCTCGTTGACCGGCGCGACGGTTTCGATCTCGTCGGCCTCTTCACCCCTTGCCTTCGATACGATTTCCCAACGTTGTGTAATGTCGGGTGCTGTAATGCGTCGAACAATGCGCGTCACAAGACTTTTTTGCATATCCTTAAACAGTGTCGCAGCTTCGCCTTCCTTCGCTTGCACCACGCGCTCGTCAAACGGCATGCTGCGTGAGGCAGTAAGCGTGGTTGCCGGCAGAATGATTTGATCCTTTGCGTTGACGAGTCTGAACGTGAACTTTAAAGTCAATTCAAACTCCTCTACCTTGCCCTGTGCATTGAGTGCAACGATTCGTGTCTGGCGCTCTTCACCCAGCTGCTCAAGCCGCGCTTGGGCGAGCTTACGTACTTGTTTTTCCTTGATGTTGTTTTGAACTCCTTTGTCCTCAACATCTTCGTCCTCTTTCATGTCTTGGGGACGCACCTTAATGTCATTGAGTTCAATAAGACGAGTATTTGGCGATGCAGCGCGAATGGCTCGACGCACGTCCGCACCAAACTGCGAGTTTTGGGGAATCGTGATGTGTAGTGATTCAAAGGGTAGTGGTGTCGACCCCTGCATCTTGAAGCCACAGCCCGCAATTAAGAGCCCAGTCATGCCTAAGATGATCCAGCGCCCTAACTCAGCGAGAGAGCGACTAACGCAAGAACGGTCTGTTGGGCACTTATTCATCGGGTTTTGTCCTATTAACCGACTACGTTGACGAGTTTGCCAGGTACCACGATGATGCGTTTGGGCGCGCGCCCTTCCAAATTACGCTGAACCGCCTCATGTGCGGTCGCTAACTGTTCAATTTGCTCACGAGTGGCTTCGCGCGCAACACTGAGGTTGCCTCTAAGTTTCCCATTAATTTGTAATACCAACTCAATTTCGTCCGTGACTAACGCCGTTTCATCTACGGTAGGCCAAGGCGCATCGAGTAAGTCTCCATAGATCTGGCCGTAGCCTAGCTCAGACCAGAGATGCCAGGTTACGTGTGGCACCACTGGGTATAGCACCCGTAGCAAGACTCCCAAGGTTTCTGCAGTGGCTGCTCGAGCAAAATTCGAGTCTCCAAGTGAGGCATCGTCAATAGCATTTAGCATTTTCATGCAAGCAGAGACAACTGTGTTGTATTGAATCCGTTGGTAGTCGTAGTCCGCTTGTTTGAGGAGTGTATAGATTTCGAAACGAAGCTTTTTA
>CAMCWG010000117.1 GCA_945882005.1 Bordetella parapertussis | reverse complement strand
GACTCACCAAAAAACCGCATGTCATTGGTATCAAACTGATACGGCAAGACGAGTGTCTGGCCTTGGCTAATGGGAGCCCAGTAAGGCAACTCGTCGTTATACGCGTCACTGTCATACAGCAGACCGAGTTCACACGCGAGCTCACGCGTGTTGACGGTTGGCGTTGATTTACAATGCCAGCCTGTAGGTCGTACCCCACTTGCATGCTCAATCGCATCCAAGGTTTTGAGCATCATGGCGCGCTCTTGCGCCCTATTCATTCCTGCGGGCGATTGCCAGAGCCAGCCATGCGCGCAGACGTCATGACCGCGCGCCACGGCATCTTTCAAGACGTCTGGGGTGCGCTCTGCCACGCGTCCGCATACGTTTAGCGTGCACGGTAACCCAGCCTCATTAAACTCTCGCATGACGCGCCAGTAGGCTGTCCGCAAGCCAAACTCAAAGTGAGACTCGCGACACAAATCAGGTTCGGTCGTGACCTTGCTTGTGACTTCATGCATGGGCTCATTAGACCCATCCCCGTCCGCAAGGCTTAACTCGGCCCCCTCTTCCACATTGACCACAAAGTTCAGCGCAACACTTGCACCGCTCGGCCACTGTGCCTGAGGACGTTGGTCTCGGTAGCCATATAAATCCCTGCGATCCATCACGCGCTCCTAAACACTTTTACGCTTAGCTGATTACTACTTATATAACGAGGCAATGCTCGGGTCGATTCCAGAAAATAGCCGACCTTTAGGGCGCGCAAAACTTCCGCCACTTTGCTTAGTCGGCCGCATTCTTGCAAGCGTCAGTGCTTGTAGTGCGGCCGCTTGTGCCGGATCAACCACAGGCACACCAACCGCTGTCGCGACTTGTCGCGCGTAGCCGGCAAGTACCGCACCGCAAAGAACGATGACATCTGAGCCGTCTTGCTGCACGAGTTGCTTTGAGGCCTGAATCAACGCCCGCTCGACCTCTGGGTCGGCATCTGTCACCTTAAAGGCACTGGGCACCTCTATCGCACGCCATTTGGATACGCGCGAGGCCAAGCCGTAGCTGGCAGTCAACTCTTCATACACTGGCACCATCGCGGCCCCTAGTGTTAGGCAGCCGATTTTGCCTCCGAGCATACTGGCCGTGAGCAATGCGGCCTCCGCCATCCCCACCACAGGGATGTCTAGCATCTCTCGTAGTGCTTGCAAGCCCGTATCGATGGAGACACCCAACATCAGCACATCATGCCCCGCTTGATGGGACGCAGCCAAGCGCAGCATTTCAGCCAGAGCAATCGCATTCTCTGAACGGCTACTAATAATCGTCGGGCCCGATTGCGCGGTAAAGGCATGAATTGTCGCCGCCTCACCCACAGCCTGCTGAGCGTTGGCTCGCATGCGTTCGGTCACATGTTGGCTCGTGTTTGGATTAATCAAAAGGATGTTCATGATCACTCTGCAAAAATGGTCGCGAGGTCGACTTCAGAATCAGCTGGCTCTAGGTTCAAGCTGCCTTCAATGTGCGCAAGATGCTCAAGCATGATTTTTTGCGCGCCCTCGATGTCAGGCTTGGCAATCGCATCGGTAATTAAGCTGTGCTCATCTGCACGACAACTTGAGGCGGTCGGTGCGTCGTACAGAATGATGATGAGGCAAGTCAGAGAAGAGAGCTCTCGCATGGTGCGTGCTAACGCCTGATTGCCAGCCAACTCAGAGATCAACATATGAAACTCGCCAGACAGACGGACGATCATGCGCTTGTCTTCACGGCGCCGAGCGTCTTGTTCGAGAGAGCAATGTTGCCGCAACCGCTCTATGCGTTCAGGCGTGAGATTCTCTATCAAGCGTCGGACCAACTCAGGCTCAATGAGACGGCGTGCCTCAAAGACGTGCACAGCCTGTTCAATTGTCGGGCGTGCAACATAGGCGCCGCGCTGCGGATACATGTCGACAACTTGCTCGTGCGCGAGGCGCGCAAGCACTTCACGAATCCGGGCGCGGCTCACCTTGAATATCTCTGCGAGCCGTTCTTCAACGAGCTTGGTTCCAGGATGCAACCGGTGCTCGAGAATCGCACCGTAAATCTTTTCGTAAATCTCGTCTTGCGTGTTTTCTCGCTGCAATCGAGCAGACACCTTAGATTGCATCATTGCCTCGCGCCTCTCTCATTTTGATAACTGCTTTATTTCCAGTCAAACAATTGCCCCCAGCCTTTTATGCCGGAAGGATCAGCACCCACTGCGCGTAAGGCACCCCAAATCGTGGTGCTTACGGTATCTAGCAAGGGAATCTGGGTTTGCGCCTCAAACCGATCGGCTATCTGCGCTGCCCGCAAATTTGTGCAGTACGTGACAATCGCCTGCGGGTGCGCCCGGCTTACCTGCAATAAATCAGACTCAATCTCTGCCGGCTCAACCAACGCAAAGTCAAAGTTCACAGAAATTTGCCGATGGGTCTCTGCGACAACCTCGATTCCAAGCTTTGCGTAATTCGCAATAATCTTTTCTTGTACGTCACTGGTATAGGGTGTGACCAGGCCCAGGCGCGTTACACCTTTAAGCGCTAACAACTCATTTAATGAAAGAATCGCTGTGGAGGCACGAATCCCCGTGCGCTCAGTAATCCTTTCACACAGAACAGCGTCTTTCTCAAAGCCCATCCAGCCGGCCGACGTTCCGCTCCAAGTAATCACGTCCGGATTCGCATCCGCGAGCATCTCTGCCGCACTTAAGATTTTACTATCATCAAACTGCCCAAGTGCTTGATCTGAAAGCGCTATCTGTGTCACACGAAAGCGGCCAAAATGCGCCGTTACGCCGGGCATGACCGAAACGATCGAACTCGTCAGAGGCTCGAGCGCCGTGTTTGACGATGGCGTCAGGACGCCGATACGGATTGGCTTGCTCACATTAGCTCCATTTATGTCAACATTAGTGTAAATACCATTGTCGACAATATATTACTTAATTACTATTGATCACACCATGCTCTGGCACGGCTTTTGCTTAGAAGTCATCAAGCAATTGCTGTGCCAACGACTTACGGATTGAACGCCTGCTGTGGTCCTTGTAACTTGGATTGAAACCTAATTATGTATGCACTGTTGTTGACAATTATCTGCCCCAAAGTGGGGAATTCAGCACCAATGCCCGCTATCAACGGAATTTTCTCCTATGTCTGACTTACTAGATCTCGTCATTACCAATGCCCGCGTCGCCACTGCAGCAGATACCTTCGACGCCAACATCGGAATTAAGGATGGCAAGATCGTGGTTGTGGGCAGCTATCTGCCTCCCGCAAAGAAATCGATCGATGCGGCTGGTCGGGTTGTCACGCCAGGCGGCGTCGATGCGCACTGCCACCTTGATCAACCAATGCCCGCCCCGATGAAAATGGCCGATGATTTTGATACCGGTACTCGCGCTGCGGCCTGTGGTGGGACAACAACCGTCATTCCTTTTGCTGCGCAAGAAAAAGGCCAGTCGCTGCGCGATGCCGTCAATGACTACCATCGCCGGTCGGATGGCCACGCGCACGTCGATTACACCTTTCACCTCATTGTCAGCGATCCGACACCCAAGGTGCTGAACGAAGAACTCCCCGCGTTGATTGCAGAGGGCTATACGTCATTCAAGATCTACATGACCTATGACGATCTCAAGCTCAATGATGGGCAAATTCTGGATGTGCTGTCTGTCGCGAGACAACATGGCGCGATGGCCATGATTCATGCAGAGAACGCTGACTGTATCGAGTGGCTGACGCGCAGACTAGAAGCTGCCGGCCAGACAGCACCACGCTTTCATGCACACTCGCGTCCCATGCTGGTCGAACGCGAAGCCACGCACCGCGCCATCGCCCTGTCGGAATTGGTGGACGTGCCGATCCTGATCGTACACGTGTCAGGCAAAGAGGCCGTTGAGCAAATTCGCTGGGCACGCAGCCATGGTCTACAGATTTTTGCTGAGACCTGTCCTCAGTATCTATTTTTGACGGCCGAGGACTTGGGTGTTGACGACAGCTACCTTGGCGCACGTTGCATTTGTAGTCCTCCTCCGCGAGACAAAAGCAATCAAGAAGTGATCTGGAATGCATTGCGTGACGGTTTGTTTTCGGTATTTTCCTCTGATCACGCACCTTTCAATTACGACAGCCCAGAGGGCAAGAAGCCAGATGGCAAGGAACAGCCTTTCCGCCATATCCCTAACGGCATTCCGGGTATTGAGACGCGGATGGCGCTTCTGTACTCAGAGGGTGTGCTGACGGGGCGTCTGTCGTTGAACAAATTTGTTGAACTGACTTCTACCAACCCCGCCAAAGCTTACGGATTACATCCGCGCAAAGGCACCATCGCACCCGGTGCGGACGCAGATTTGGTCATCTGGGATGAGAAGCCGCTCACCATCACAAATAGTGCCCTGCACCACGCTGTGGACTACACGCCTTACGAAGGAATTGAGCTCAAAGCTTGGCCCGGCTTAACCCTGAGCCGCGGCGAAGTGGTCTGGGACGGTAAGAATTTCATTCCACGCTTAGGTAAGGGACAGTTTCTGTCTTGCGGCAAACCTACTCTCATGACGTCGTTACGCTAGGATCGAAAGCATGCGCATATTGCTGATCAATCCGAACATCTCGACAAGCGTGTCTGAGCTGATCGATGCAGAGGCCAAGCGCTCTGCCTCAACGGACACAGCCATTCAAACTGTTACCGCTGCGTTAGGCGTTGCGTATATCGAGACCCGTTTTGAAGCACTCATTGGCGCCTACGCCGCTGCACAGCTCGCCGGCGAGCATGCTGGCAACTATGACGCGGTGGTGGTCGCAGCCTTTGGAGACCCGGGTCTGGCTGGTCTTAAAGAAGTACTGCCCTGTCCTGTTGTTGGGCTAACACAAGCCGCGCTTGCGAGTGCCTGCTTGCTCGGCAACCGTATCTCGATCGTTGCAATCTCGCGCCGCATCCGTGCCTGGTACCAAGAAACCGTCGACTCCTATGGCTTAGGTAGCCGGCTCGTTAGTATCCGTAGTCTGGACGAACCTCTTCCCAACATTGGGTCGATTCAAGAAGACAAAGCAGCTAGCCTTCTTGCGACAGCGAACCTTTGCGTGAGTGAAGACGGTGCTGATGTGATTATTTTGGCGGGGGCTCCACTCGCAGGCCTTGCGCGCAGCTTGTCTGGAAAATTGCCCGTACCTATCGTGGATGGTGTGTCGAGTGCTGTGCGCCATGCCGAAACACTCATTCGTCTAAATGCCGGGCAAACAACTACGGGGAGCTTTTCTCCTCCTCCACAAAAACCAAATGCAGGTCTTCCAACCTCGATCGAAACTTTGCTCTCAAATGGGCACCAACGACTTCAAGCCAACTTAAAGGACGCATCATGAACAGCAAACCTACCGCCGTTACCCGTCTAGCTACTGCATTAACCGCAGTGCTATTGGCGGCTACTTGCCTACAAGCGACAGCACAAGAGAAGTTGCAGATTGCTGGTAACTTTGCCACATCCCACCCAAGCAGCGTCGCTGTTGAAAAAATATTCAAAGCCGAAGTTGCGCGTCTGACAAACAACACGCTTCAGGTCGATGTATTCCCAGCGATGCAGCTCGGCGGTGCCAAGGAGAACGTCGATGGCGTGCGTGCCGGAACCCTAGGCTTGACCTGGGTTGGCGCAGCATTCATGTCACGTATTGCACCTGAGATTGAAGCAGTTAGCCTGCCCTTCGTATTCAAGAATCGCGAGTCCGCCTACCGTGTGATCGATGGCCCTGTCGGTAAGGCAATCGATAAAAAACTGTTGGAGAAAGGCTTCGTCGTGCTCGGCTGGATGGAGCTTGGCATGCGTCATGTCACCAACAGCAAAGGCCCCATCAAGACTATCGATGACTTGAAAGGCATGAAAATCCGCATGCAACCAAACGAAACACACCTTGCTTCGTTTAGAGCGTTGGGTGCCAACCCGGTTGCGATGGATGTAAAGGAGCTCTATTCAGCTCTAGAGCAGAAAGTTGTGGATGGTCAGGAAAATCCTTACACAGTGATTGATGCCAATCGCTTTGCTGAAGTGCAAAAGTACCTTTCAAACTCATCGCACTTCTTTGACTTTATTGTTGTGGTCGCCAGCAAGCGAGTCTTCGACAAGATGACTCCTGCAAATCAAGCTGCTGTTCGACAGGCGATGGCAAAAACAGTTGCGTATCAACGTAGCCTGGCCGCAGAAGACGAGCAAAAGGCCTTGGCTAATCTCAAAACAAAAATGACTTACACAGAAATTCCGCCCGAAACCTTCGCAAAGATGCGCGAGTTAACCGCCCCTGTTGTTGAGAGTGTCAAGAAGAGAGCAGGAGCAGATTTAGTAAATCAGGTCTTATCCGAGACATCCAAGTAAATACTGCATAAGTAGACTAGAAAATGAATACGATCTCGATGCCCTATGACACCACGACATTCCTTGGTAAGTGTTTCAAAGGCATTGACTTCGTACTCATCGCTGCGATTGTCACAATTTTTTGCTTTATGGTCGGCATCGTTTCAGCTCAAGTGGCCTTACGCTACGGCTTAAATATGTCGATTGACTGGGCTGACGAATCTGGACGCCTCGCTTTCGTATGGGTCGTTTTTCTTGCTATACCCGTAGCCGCCTCTCACGGGGCACATATTGGAATAGATTTATTTGTTGATAAATTTTCAGCGACGCATCAAGTAGCCATCAAAAAAATCACATCCGCTCTATCCGCTGTCCTTTGCTATGCCGTGGCCTGGTCATGTATCGACCTCTGCAAAGATCAGTGGGATGAAAAGATGGCAACTCTCGACATAAGCGTCGCTTATTTCTTTGTACCGGTCGGTTTAGGCATCTTAATGACAGCCTTGCATCTGACGCGCATTACCTTGACAGCACCGCCAGTAAAGAAGCTTGGAGATGCTGAATGAGTACGCTCGTCGTTGTCGGTTTTATGGCCATTGCGCTGTTAGGCGTTCCCATCGCCTTCGCGATGGGCTTAAGTGCCATTATTGCCATCTGGTTTGCCGGCATTGACCTATCGATAATCCCGCAACGGATGATGTACTCCGTCAACTCCTTCCCATTGATGGCCATTCCATTTTTCATGCTGTCAGGTGAATTGATGATTAAGGCGGGCATCATTGAACGCTTGATCTCGTTTGCCAATGCTCTCGTGGGGAGAGTACGCGGTGGCCTTGCACACGTCACGATGTTATCGGGTGCAGGTCTGGCAACTGTGTCGGGGACTGCGGTCTCTGATGCCAGTGCATTGTCTGCAATCCTTGTTCCCTCATTGTCAAAGATTTACGACAAGGGTTTCGCAACGGCTATCGTTGCTGCCGCAGCCAATCTAGGGCCAATCATCCCTCCCTCAGCTGCCATGATCGTGTATGCGTTTATGGCGGGACCTAGCGTCTCAGTTGGCGGGATGTTTATGGCAGGTGTTGTTCCCGGCATCTTAATTACGATAGGATTCATGGCCCTATGCTCCTGGATTGCGACGCGCCGAGGCTGGACCACAACTGGCGAGGCATTTAAATGGGGACGACTTTTTAGCGAACTGAAGCGTTCGGCGATTGTGTTGTTTATGCCCTTGCTGATTATTGGGGGGATCATTGGCGGTGCATTCACTGCAACGGAGGGTTCTGCCGTCTCAGTTGTTTATGCACTGATCTTAGGGTTTGGTATCACCCGAACATTAAAAATTTCTGATCTGCCCGGAATCATTTTGCGTGCAGCCATCACAACAGCCGTCGTATGCGCATTAATTGCTTTCGCCTCAGTTATCACTTACTTGATGACTGTCGATCTAATGCCACAAAAGCTGTCGGCGCTACTTTTCTCTATTACTAAAGACCCGATTATTTACCTACTATTGGTAACAGCCATACTGTTCGTCGTCGGCATGTTTTTGGAATCGAATTCCGCTTACATTATGCTGGTTCCGCTATTGCATCCGATTGCGATCCAGTACGGCATTGACCCACTGCACTTCGGATTCCTTTTCGTTCTCAACTTAGTAATCGGTATGCTGACACCACCCGTAGGTGTTGTCCTCTTTGTTGTATGTGGCGTGACGGGTGTACGTATGCGGGAGCTCGTCACAAATATGTGGCCCTTTGTTGCACTGATGTATGCCGTTCTTTTGCTTTGCCTGTTTTTCCCAGCAGTTGTGACGACCCTGCCTCGTGCAATGGGTTATTGACAATATTCCCTTCCCTCACCGGAGTTCACTATGTCTTTGATTAAACGCTATATCGCACCACTTGCCTTAAGTAGTCTCTTTTTAGCGATGCCGGCTACGCAGGCACAAAATATCACTATCAAGGTGATTGGTCAGCCCTTGGCCACAGGCAACATCCAGAAAAATCGTGAGCAACCTTTCTTTGAGCAGCTTGCTGCCAAAACCGGTTTGCCAATTGCGGTCGAATACAAGCCCATGGATACGCTTGGCATTAAAGACACCGAGCAATTACGTGTGATGAAGACGGGTTTATTTGACTTGGTCTCGCTGCGCTTTTCACAGAACTCGCGCGATG
>CAMCWG010000116.1 GCA_945882005.1 Bordetella parapertussis | reverse complement strand
CATTCGCATGCAAGACCTACCAAATCTGACGACGCAAAAAGGTGCGGCTGAAGGCTGGGGTAATTGGCCTGCTTATCGCGTATCAAGCGGCACGTTTTGGACGATGCAGCAGCGCCTGAACGACTGCTATCGCCAACAACGCATGCCTTTCCCAATTTACGGCTCAGACGTCACAGTCGCGCTGTCCGTCTTTATGGCCAACACAGCGAACGGTGGCACGGTGCAAACGCCCGGCCTCAAGCGCTAATTCCAGGGAGACACACATGAAAAATACACTGATCAAACTGGTTGCAAGCACAACATTGACCTTTGGTGGCATTGCCTTGAGCAACGTCGCCCTCGCACAAAAAGTCGACCCTGCCGTACAGGCGGTAATGGACCGCAGCTTCCGCGAACAAGGTATCGCCAAGCTGGATCGGATTCAGCAAGACGAGTTCCAAGCGCTCTGCTCGGATGAAAAATTCCGTGACAGCCCTGAGGGCAAGAAGAAAGCAGAAGCATTACAAGCTGCCGCGCTTGCCGCGATTAAGCCACCTTCGGATGGGAAATATCTAGGCAGTTGGGCCAATGGCGAGAAAATCGCTCAAAGCGGCCGCGGTGCAACCTGGACCGACTCTGTCAAAACCGTTAACGGTGGCGGTTGCTACAACTGCCACCAGATTTCTAAACAAGAAATCTCATACGGCACGATAGGCCCTTCGTTGCTAGGCTATGGAAAAACGCGTGGTAACAGCGACGTTATCCTGACCTACACCTGGAATCGGATCAACAACTCCAAAGCCTACAACGCCTGCAGCAATATGCCTCGCATGCAGCACTTTAACTTGCTAACCGAACAGCAAATTAAAGACGTGATGGCGCTACTGCTTGATCCTGAGTCACCTGTAAATAAATAAAGTAGTCGAATCGCGTTGAACGCTGTGAGGATGTAAAAATGGGTATGAGTCGTAGAGAGTTTGTACAGGTTCTGGCAGCAGCCTCTGCCGCTGGTTTATCGCTCGGGTCAAATCTGACTCGGGCACAGTCCTCTGCGAGCCTCTACGACCTGCCCAAGTTCGGTAATGTGCATTTAATGCACTTCACTGATTGTCATGCGCAGCTCAAACCGATTTATTTTCGTGAGCCTAGCGTCAACCTAGGCTTTGGTGGACAGCTCGGTAAAGCGCCTCACTTGGTCGGTGACGCTCTGCTCAAGCACTACGGGATAAAGCCCGGTACGCGCGAAGCGCATGCATTCTCATACTTAGATTTCGATAAAGCTGCCGTCCAGTATGGCAAAGTCGGTGGGTTTGCGCATCTCGCTACCTTAGTGAAGCAAATTCGCGCAAGTCGCCCGGGTGCCTTGCTCCTTGATGGGGGCGATACGTGGCAAGGCTCGGGTACCGCGCTATGGACCAAGGGCCAGGACATGGTGGATGCCTGTCTCGCACTCGGCGTAGACGTGATGACTGCGCACTTTGAAATGACCCTGGGCGAAAAGCGTGTCAAAGAAATTGTTGAAAAAGATTTCGATGGCAAAGTAAATTTTGTCGCGCAGAATATCAAAACGACAGATTTTGAAGACCCCGTTTTTGATGCGTACACGATGCGTGAAATGAACGGCGTCAAAGTTGCAATTATTGGTCAAGCGTTTCCCTACACGCCCATTGCAAACCCACGCTACCTTGTTGAAAACTGGACGTTTGGCATCGAAGAAGAAAACATGCAAAAGACGGTCGACCACGCACGCGCCAATGGTGCGAAAGCGGTGGTCGTGCTGTCACATAACGGCATGGACGTCGATCTCAAGATGGCAAGCCGTGTTCGTGGTATCGATGCCATCTTGGGCGGACACACACATGATGGCGTACCTGTCCCGGTCAAGGTGTCGAATCCCGGCGGCGTGACACTCGTGACAAACGCCGGCTCGAATAGCAAATTTTTGGGCGTGCTTGATTTAGATGTGAAGGACGGCAAAGTATCTGACTTCAGATACCGTTTGCTCCCAGTATTCGCTGATCTGCTTCCTGCTGATGCACAGATGAATGCACTGATCAACAAAATTCGTGCGCCCTATGAAACAAAACTCGCCGAGAAACTCGCAGTCGCTGAGGGGACACTTTATCGGCGCGGTAACTTCAACGGCACCTTTGATCAGCTGATCGTTGACGGCTTGATCAAAATGAAAGGTGCTGATCTGGCGTTCTCACCTGGGTTCCGTTGGGGTACGTCCCTGCTTCCAGGACAAACCATCACGATGGAACACTTACTGGATCAAACGGCGATCACGTATCCGTACACGACGCTCACGCCAATGAGCGGCGAGATGATCAAGACCGTTCTTGAAGACGTTGCCGACAATATCTTTAATCCTGACCCTTACTACCAACAGGGTGGAGATATGGTGCGCGTAGGTGGCATGCAATACACCATTGATCCAACCGCCGCCGCAGGCAAGCGAATTTCAGATATGCGCCTCGGTGACAAAACAATTGAAGCCAGCAAAACATATAAGGTTGCAGGCTGGGCGCCTGTTTCCGAAGCTGCCCGAGATGCAGGCGGCGAGCCCATCTGGGATGTGATCGCAGCGTACCTGCGCGACGTCAAAACAGTCTCTGCTAAAGCACCGAACATCCCTGTCATTAAGGCTGCGGCAAGCAATCCTGGCATGGGAAGTTAAGTATGAAAAACTGGCTAATTGCTTTGTCCATGATCATGCCTAGCGCAATGGTTTCTTCAGTTGCCAATGCGCAAGAATCAATCAGTGTCGTCTACCACATCGACGATGCAGACGTGCAGGGCTTAAAAGGTTTACGGAATATTCGCAATCACCTTGATGTTGCACCTCAGACAAAAATTCGCGTGGTGACACACGCGAACGGTGTAGACATCTTGATGGAAGGCAAGCGGGACAAAAGCGGCAAGATTGAGTACGCTCCGCTGGTCTCTGCTCTTGTCTCACGCGGTGTAGTTTTTGAAGTATGCGAAATCACACTCAAAAACCGAGACCTCAAACGCGATCAGTTTGTGCTTGAAGCCAACTTCACGCCCTCTGGCGTTGCGCGTGTTGCCGAGCTTCAAGCCAAACAGAAGTTTGCTTACATCAAGCCTTGAATAAGTCTGGAAAGGCTATTTGCTGAATCGGTCTAACTCAAAGACGTCGAGATCAATCATCTCGCCAGTGTCTTTTTGTAAAACCTTACCCTTCGGGTCCAACACGTAAAGCTCTGGTATCCCTTTGCGCTTGCCGATCGCTCGGTCAAGCTCGGGCGTAATCATCGCAACGGGAAAGTTCAGTCCGTGTTTCTGCACATACTGCGCAGCGGCTTTTGGATCTTTATCAACCGATACACCCAGCACGACTAGGTTGCCGCCTTTTGTGTCGCGCACAAGTTGCATGAGATTTTGGTTTTGGCGATGACAATATGGGCACCATGACGCCCATATTTGAATCACGACATGTTTCCCCGCCAAATCAGCAGGCGTCAGCACTTGACCGTCCATCAATGTGATGGGACCAAGCTTGATCGTGTCGCCTACATTGAGCGCATGCACCGGCGACGGCACTGCGACGCCCACGATCACCGCTGCCATCAGCAAACGGATGGCGATGTTGCGTAGGTTCGGAAAACTCCAAAGGGTGAGTATGTGTTTCATATCTTCATCATAGCTAAAAAAAACCGCCCTCAGTTTCCTAGGGCGGCTCTCTTCACCTAAATTAGGTTTAAACAATCAACGGCACAATCAAGAGCGCAACAATGTTGATGATCTTGATCAATGGGTTTACGGCAGGGCCTGCTGTGTCCTTATAAGGATCGCCCACCGTGTCGCCTGTCACGGCAGCTTTATGGGCATCAGAGCCCTTACCGCCATAATGACCTTCCTCAATGTACTTCTTGGCGTTATCCCAAGCGCCACCGCCTGTACACATGGAGATCGCAACAAACAGACCCGTCACAATCGTTCCCATCAGCAGGCCCCCCAGAGCTTCAGGCCCTAGTAATAAACCTACCGCTATCGGCACAACGACCGGCAACAATGAGGGAATGATCATTTCTTTGATTGCGGCTGTTGTCAGCATATCAACCGCCTTGTCGTACTCAGGTTTACCTGAACCGTCCATGATCCCTTTGATGTCACGGAACTGGCGACGAACTTCTTCAACCACTGCACCCGCACAACGGCCCACCGCTTCCATCGCCATTGCACCAAAGAGGTAAGGAATCAGTCCGCCGATGAACAGACCAATAATGACACGGTGTTCCGACAGGTCAAACACGACTTTTGCACCGTTTGCTTCAAGCGTATGCGTGTAATCAGCAAACAGAACCAATGCAGCCAAACCTGCAGAGCCAATTGCGTAGCCTTTTGTGACGGCCTTTGTGGTGTTACCTACTGCATCAAGCGGATCGGTAATATCGCGTACCGACTGCGGTAAGCCAGCCATTTCTGCAATACCACCTGCGTTGTCGGTGATGGGGCCGTATGCATCCAGTGCCACCACGATACCTGCCATGGACAGCATCGATGTCGCAGCAACTGCAATGCCGTAAATACCCCCTAACCAATAGGCAGAGTAGATAGCCGCACAAACAAACAGAACTGGCCAAGCGGTTGAACGCATGGATACGCCCAAACCAGCAATGATGTTGGTGCCATGGCCTTGGCTTGATGCTTTAGCGATGTGCTTAACTGGCGCGTAGTCCGTTCCAGTGTAGTACTCGGTAATCCATACAAGCACCGCTGTCAGAAGCAAGCCAACGACGGTTGCACCAAACAAGCGCATCTTCCCTCCGGTGGCAAAGCCCACGTCAGCTAATGCATTGTCGGGCATGATCCAGTTTGTCGCGAAATAGAACGCCACAAGAGAAATTACACCAGCAATCACTAAACCCTTGTAGAGCGCGGGCATGACATTTTTCATACCGGGAGTTGCTTTGACGAACGAGCAACCAATGATGGATGCAATGATCGAGATTCCACCGAGCACCAAGGGGTAAATGACCGCCTCAGCTGTGGCAACCTTAATCATCAACGCACCTAACACCATCGTCGCAATGAGTGTCACAGCGTAGGTCTCGAACAAGTCTGCCGCCATACCAGCGCAGTCACCCACGTTATCACCCACGTTGTCAGCAATCACCGCTGGATTGCGTGGATCGTCTTCAGGAATGCCGGCCTCAACCTTACCAACCAAGTCCGCACCGACGTCTGCGCCTTTTGTGAAGATGCCTCCACCCAAGCGTGCAAAAATTGAGATGAGCGATGAACCGAATGCGAGTCCGATCAACGGATGCAAAATGGCAGACATGCTCTGCCCCTTTCCCGTCGATTGCAGATACATGTAAAACAATCCGACACCAAGCAAGCCTAGACCAACAACGAGCATGCCAGTAATCGCACCGCCTTTGAACGCTACGTTTAGGGCTTCATTCATACCTTTAGTTGCTGCTTCTGCTGTGCGTACGTTCGCGCGAACTGATACGTTCATGCCAATGAAACCGCATGCACCTGAGAGCACCGCGCCAATCACGAAACCAACCGCGGTCGCTTGATCAAGAAAAACGGCGATCAAGATTGCGAGTACGACCCCGACGATACCGATAGTTTTGTACTGCCGCGAAAGGTAAGCGCCAGCGCCTTGCTCAATCGCTGCCGCAATTTCCATCATCTTGGCATTACCCGTACCTTGGCTCAAAATCCAGGACCGCACTACAAAGCCATATATGACCGCGAGTACTCCGCAGCCCAAGGCAAAATAGAGGCCCAACGTAACGTTGCTCATGCTCTAAAGCTCCTTAAGTGTTGTCTCTTTAATACTTGTTATACCGACAGGAATATTTCCCCAACGAGCACTCAACAGAGTGGTGCGGACAGTATCCAACAGATTCGCACTGAGGGGGAGTCTTTGTTTATTTGTTAAGATTAGGGTATTCACTTACTAAACCTATCCGCGGAGCCCCAATGAGTCTCGATAACGTTAAGCCCGGCAAAAAGATCCCTGAATCCTTTAATGTGATTATTGAGATCTCCATGAACGCCGATCCCATTAAGTATGAGGTCGATAAAGAGTCGGGGGCAATCTTCGTTGATCGCTTTATGGGTACCTCGATGCACTACCCCTGTAACTATGGTTACATTCCAAAGACGATCGCGGGAGATGGTGATCCCGTAGACGTGTTAGTGATTACTCCCTTCCCTGTTATCCCAGGTGTGGTGGTGCGATGCCGTGCCTTGGGGTTGCTAAAAATGACCGACGAAGCGGGTGACGATGCCAAGTTGCTAGCGGTCCCAGAAGACAAAATTCTGCCTATTTATAGCCACTGGAAGCAGGCCTCAGACATTCATCCGATGCGTCTGAACGCAATTCAACACTTCTTTGAGCATTACAAAGATCTCGAAGAAGGCAAGTGGGTCAAGGTCCAAGGTTGGGGCGGAGTCGACGATGCACACAAAGAAATACTTAATGGTATCGAGCGCTATAACGCTGAACAAAAGGGCTAAAGCTCTTTTGTAAAAATGCTACATCGACTGCTTGAGCAACTCCTCATAGTCTTGGGCAGTAGGTGTACGGGGGTTGGTTTTATGGCAATGATCTGCCATCGCCCCCTCAATCACCAGCGGAAACATCTCAGGGGTAATACCCATCGCAGCCAGACCCGCAGGCAATCCCAGTCGTTGATTCAACGCCTTGATTGCCGGCGCAACCTCTGCTGGTTGACTCAGCCCCATCGTTTCTGCCAGACGCTCAAGTTTTTTGCCTTTTTGCATCGATGCTTCGCTGGCATTAAACAAAATAACAGCCGGCAAGAACATCGCATTAAGCGTGCCATGATGCAGCTTTGGGTTAATGCCACCGAGGGCGTGGCTCAAACTGTGTACAGCGCCCAAGCCTTTTTGAAACGCCATGGCGCCTTGTGTTGAGGCACTCATCATATGAAAGCGCGCCTCTCGGTCGTGGGGTGTTTTTGTGGCGCGTTCAATATGTCGCCATCCACGCCATAAGCCGTCCAGCGCAATACCTTCCGCCGGAAAATTCAGCGCTGATGACATAAAGGTTTCACAGCAGTGTGTGATCGCATCCATCCCAGTTGCAGCTGTCAATAATGGAGGCAAATCCAGCGTCAGCTCCGGATCGCAAATCGCCGACTTTGGCACGATGTGTGGGGATAGCAGGCCGACCTTCCGCCCATCGTCCAAAATCAACATTGCGCCGCGTCCAACTTCACTGCCTGTGCCGGACGTCGTTGGGATCGCGATAATCGGAGCCGTTGCTGCTGTAATGCGGGCAGTGCCACCATTGACCGCGATAAAGTCTTTGAGTGGTCCAGGGTGTGCGGCACACACTGCGACGGCTTTGGCCAAGTCCATCGCCGAGCCGCCCCCGACGGCGATCATTCCATCGAACTTGCCTTGTTTGTACATTGCTAAAGCGTCCCGAACTGCCGCTTCATGGGGGTTTGGTGGGGTTTGGTCATACACCTGAACACTCTTGGCATCTTGCAGTTGTTCCAAGACTCGATCTACCAAACCCGCCGCACGCACCCCAGCATCAGTCACCAACATCGGGCGCTGAATACCAACACGCTCACACTCGGACTGCAGCAAACTAATCGCCCCAAAATCGAACTGTATTTGGGTAATGTAATTTATCAACGCCATGGCTCTGTCTCCGCGATTATGTTGTGATGTTGTGGTGATGTGCTTGATCATAAATCATAGCGTTATTACTCAACCTGCCAGCCCAGAATCTCTGCCAGGCGTTGCACGACCCATCCTGCCTCGGGCTCGGTTAGCCCGACATCTTGCGTCAGGAGACCCCGCTGGATGCGCTCAAGGACGTCTGCTTCGGTAATGCCGAGTTCCCAGAGCTTGTTGCTAGCCTGTTCCGTCAATAGGTTGGCCATGTCCTCGCACAAGTCGTAGCGGGCAAAAATATGCTCGCGCGGCGCACTCGGTTTGATGCGCCCAGGCTCAACAAACAGGGCAATAAACGAGGGCGGAACGACAATTTGATTGTCGTCAGACATTGCGTAAGCTAAAACTTCTACAGGAGGGAAGGCGCACGGGCTGAATTCCTAGGTTGGCAAATGGTACGTTGTTACACGATACTACGCAGCATAAGTGATTATTCATAAAGAGACATGACCAACCATTCTTCAGCACCTCGCGTAGAACAGATTGCCTTGCCCGATGGCGCCCTCCTCGAAGCGCATAGTGAGGGTGCGGGTGCGCCTGTGCTCTTGATCAGCGGGTTGGGGGGGACCGCAGGCTTCTGGCAACCCTGCGTGGCCGCGCTCGCACCACACCACCAAGTACTACGCCTCGATCAGCGGGGGATCGGCAAGAGCAGCCGTGGCGAGGCACGTTGCACCATCGATCAACTTGCAGACGACTGTTTGGCTGTCTTGGATCATTTTGAAATTACCACGGCACTTGTCGTTGGACATTCAACGGGCGGCTGCATTACCCAATCCCTTGCGCTGCGTTATCCCGACCGAGTACGCGCCTGCGTCATGAGCGGCGCTTGGGGGGCGCCAAGCCGACACCGACAGGAACTCTTTACTGTGCGTCGCGACATGCTCTTA
>CAMCWG010000115.1 GCA_945882005.1 Bordetella parapertussis | reverse complement strand
TTCAAACAGTAGCGAACCTGGTGATTCGACATAAATCATTTTTGTCTCAGGCGTAATGAGTGCATCGAGATCATCTTGTGCCGCAAAATACGTCACAGTGATCCCAAGGCCCTTGAGCAACGCACGGTCCAAGTTTCGCACAGGGCCGTAGACGCCATCACACACGAGTACATGGTCGCCTGTTTTTAGAATGCCTAAGAAGGCGATATTAATTGCCGCCATTCCCGACGGTGCGAGCACGCAGTACGTGCCGCCTTCGAGTTGCATGAAGACTTCTTCGAGGGCACGGTGTGTATCCATGCCTGAACGACCGTAGCTGATGGCACGCTCACCGGCAGCACGTTTGGCAAAGACGCGCTCGAGTGCCGCGAGGTTTTCAAAGCGGACTGTGCTGGTTCGCATGGAAGGCAGGTTAACGGGTGCTGTGCCGGTTTCGGGATCAAACGGGGCACTACCGATATGGAGCAATTTAGTATCGAGATGATGCGTAGTCACGACGCGTCCTTTTAAATAGGGGATGGCTAGATTTTCTTGAAACGGATAATGCCGTCCGCATCAAGCGAACGGGAGAGCTTTCCTTCGAAGTACAGGGCGTGCAAATGTGCGACCGCCTCACCCATCGCAAAGGTAGTTTGGTGTAGGTCAAGTTTACGTTTAAACATGACAGGCAAGATGTCGGTTGTCGATTGCGGTGTGATGCACGCGGCGAGCACCTCGTCTAAACGCTCGGCGTGGTGTGCGTGTTGTTGCGCGATACGCTCGTGTAAGCCAGTAAAGGGTTTGCCATGCGAAGGCAGTACTAGAGTGTTCGCGGGCAGATGATCAAAGGCGTTCAGTGAATTTAAATATAGTGGCAAGGGATTGCTCAGTGGTTCATAGTCGAACACGCTTATATTGGTTGAGATCCGCGGCAACACCATGTCACCTGAAATTAAAACGTTCAGGTCCGCGCAGTAGAGCGATATGTGTTCCGGCGCATGGCCATAGCCGACAATGGCATCCCAAACATGGCCATTGATCGTGAGCTGACTGCCGTGCAGCAAACGGACATAAGAAGCAGGCATGCTTGGGACAAGACTTGGATAGTAGCTTGCACGCTCGCGGACTTGCTGCAAGGCGTCTGGATCAACCATTCCGTGACGGCCAAGGTGACGGGCGGCGCTTTCACCACCGGAGGCTCCGCCCTTGCTTACGGTCCAGAGCTTGGCCGTCATATAGTCGGTCATGCTCATATAGAGTGGTACATCCCATTGCTCGCAGAGCCAGCTTGCTAACCCAACGTGATCTGGATGCATATGCGTGACGATTACCCGCAAGACAGGCAAGCCTTCTAATTGCGTCTTGAACAGTTCCGTCCATAGCGCCTTGACTTCGTCACGGCTTATCCCGCAGTCGATGATGGTCCAGCCTTGTTTGCCGTCGATGCAATCACGCAGCAGCCATAAATTAATGTGATCCAGTGCAAACGGCAGAGGCATCCGTATCCAGCGTAAGCCTGGCGCAAGCTCCGCTGTTGTACCGGGTGCAGGCAGCTGGTCACCAAAGGGATACTGCAGCTGATGTTCAAGGGGGTTCATATAGCGAGAGTCTCCGGACTTTTATGTCTTATAACGGGCATCATAAGTTACATTGACTTAAACTGTCATGCGCCAACACAACCGAATAAAGGCAGTGTATGCCCATCATTGAATCGCAAATTGATATCCGCTCAACAGCCTTTGCTGAAAACGCGGCTGCTATGCAGGAAAAAGTTAAAAGCCTGCAAACGCTTCTTCAGCAAACAGCGCTTGGCGGGAGTGAAGCTGCGAGGCAAAAGCATATTGCGCGCGGTAAGCTGTTGCCTCGCGAGCGGGTTGAAAAACTGCTTGATCCAGGTACGCCGTTTTTGGAGCTTTCGGGCCTCGCCGCGCACGGTATGTATAACGGTGATGCGCCAGCAGCTGGAATCATTACCGGAATAGGCCGCGTATCAGGTACAGAGTGTGTGATCGTATGTAACGATGCGACCGTTAAGGGTGGGACCTACTATCCGCTTACCGTAAAAAAACACCTGCGCGCACAAGAAATTGCGATGCAGAACAATCTGCCTTGTATCTATCTAGTAGATTCTGGTGGCGCGAACCTGCCTCAGCAGGAGGACGTTTTTCCTGACCGAGATCATTTTGGCCGAATCTTTTACAATCAAGCCAATATGTCCGCACAGGGGATTGCGCAAATCGCAGTCGTGATGGGCTCATGTACGGCGGGTGGTGCTTACGTTCCTGCAATGAGTGATGAATCAATCATCGTACGCAATCAAGGGACGATCTTTCTGGGTGGACCTCCTTTGGTTAAGGCGGCCACCGGCGAACAAGTGAGCGCTGAAGACTTGGGTGGCGGTGATGTGCACACCCGCTTGTCTGGGGTTGCGGATCATCTCGCGGCAGATGATCACCATGCGCTACAGCTTGCACGTGACGCGGTCAAAAACCTTAATCGCAAAAAGCCGAGTGAACAGGTTGTCGTGCCGGTTAAGCCCCCGCGCTATGACGCGCGTGAAATCGATGGCATTGTGCCGATGGACACACGCAAACCCTATGATGTGCGCGAAATCATTGCGCGAATCGTGGACGATTCGGCTTTTGATGAATTTAAAGTGCGCTTTGGTACGACGCTTGTTACCGGGTTTGCACATATTCATGGCATGCCTGTCGGCATTGTTGCAAACAACGGTATTCTGTTTTCGGAGTCTGCACAAAAAGGTGCACACTTTATTGAGTTATGCGCACAGCGTAAGATCCCACTGGTGTTTTTGCAAAACATTACTGGGTTTATGGTGGGGCGCAAGTACGAGAACGAAGGCATTGCACGGCATGGCGCCAAAATGGTGACTGCTGTCGCGACGGCTGCCGTGCCTAAATTTACTGTCATTATTGGTGGATCGTTTGGCGCAGGAAACTATGGCATGTGTGGCCGCGCGTTTTCTCCACGGTTGTTGGTGATGTGGCCGAACGCCCGTATATCTGTCATGGGTGGTGAGCAGGCGGCAAGTGTTCTTGCGACTGTGCGACGCGAGGGGATGGAGGCAAAGGGTGAGGCCTGGAGTGCAGCGCAGGAAGCCGCATTTAAAGCGCCTATTCGTGATCAGTACGAATGTGAAGGTCATCCTTATTATGCAAGTGCACGGCTTTGGGATGATGGTGTCATTGCGCCGTCTGACACACGTCGTGTTCTGGCTCTGGGCTTGTCAGCCGCGATGAACGCCCCTATTCCCGAAACACGCTTTGGCGTGTTTCGTATGTAACGCTTCCATAAGGAATCAGCGTGTTTACTACCTTATTGATTGCAAACCGCGGTGAAATTGCCTGCCGTGTTGCAGCCACAGCCCGTCGTCTTGGGATCAAGACAATCGCGGTGTATTCCGATGCGGATGCTGAATCAAAACATGTGGCCGCCTGCGACGTCGCAGTTCGCTTAGGTCCGGCGCCTGCGAGCGAAAGTTATTTAAAAGCCGATGACATCTTGCGGGTCGCACTTGAACACGGTGCGCAGGCGATTCATCCCGGGTATGGTTTTCTGTCGGAAAACGAAGCATTTGCTCAGGCATGCGCCAAAGCAGGCATTTGTTTTGTTGGACCGCCTGCGTCAGCGATCGCCGCCATGGGTAGCAAATCTGCTGCGAAGACCTTGATGGAAAAGGCGGGTGTGCCTCTTGTCCCAGGGTATCACGGCGACGAACAGGCGCCCGAATTTTTGCAGCAGCAAGCGGATGCGATGGGTTACCCAGTCCTGATTAAAGCAAGCGCTGGCGGCGGTGGAAAAGGTATGCGAATCGTCACGCAGTCTAAAGACTTTATCGCTGCACTGGCTTCTTGTAAGCGAGAGGCGATTGCGAGCTTCGGTGACGATAAGGTGTTGATTGAGCGATATTTGCAAAAGCCGCGCCATATTGAAATACAAGTTTTTTCTGACACCCACAATCAACATGTTTATTTATTTGAGCGCGATTGTTCAGTGCAGCGTCGCCATCAAAAAGTAATTGAAGAGGCGCCTGCCCCTGGCATGACTGATGCACGTCGTCAGGAAATGGGAGAGGCGGCAATAGCCGCTGCGCGCGCTGTGCATTACGTTGGAGCGGGGACGGTCGAGTTTATTGCCGAGCCCGATGGCCGATTCTATTTTATGGAAATGAATACCCGTCTGCAGGTTGAGCATCCTGTGACGGAGATGATTACAGGAATGGATTTGGTGGAGTGGCAGTTGCGCGTTGCAGCGGGTGAACGCTTGCCGAAGACGCAACAAGAACTGCAACGTTGCGGCCATTCAATCGAAGCGCGCATCTATGCTGAGAATGCTGACAAAGACTTCCTCCCTTCGATTGGGCGCTTGGCCCATTTGAAATTTCCGGAGCACGACGCGTTTGTGAACGCTGACGTTCGTGTTGACGGTGGCGTGCGCGCGGGCGACACGATCTCCCCCTATTACGACCCGATGATCGCAAAGCTGATTGTTCGCGGTGCCGATCGAGAGCAGGCGCGCGCACGGATGTTGCGTGCGCTTGCCGCGACCCAAATCGTGGGCGTGCATACGAACGTTGGGTTCCTGAGCCGTTTGATGGCTGACGAAGCGTTTGCCGACGCGGATTTAGATACAGGACTCATTGAACGACGACGCGAGACATTATTGCCGGCGCCACAACCTGCGACGCGTGAAGCCTTGCTGCTTGCTTGCGCAGCTGTTCTCGAACAAGAAAAGGCGGGGACTACGCCGCCGACAGATCCGTGGGCCGAGCGTTGTGGCTGGCGTGTCGATGGACGTTATCAACGGACATTGAGTTTTCAAGATAACGAGAGCGTACAAAGTGTCGTGATTGAGGTGGTTGAAGGTGTAACGTCTTTGGCTGTGGATGGACAGAGTGCGGCTGTTGATATGTCATCGAAGACAGACGGTGCAGATGGCGCGGTTCGCATCACGCTCTTGATACGTGGTAGCCGCGTATCAGGAACAATTGTTCGTCAAGAGGCTCGTTTTGATGTCTTCGTATCGGGCAAGTGTGAGACGCTCACCTTGAAAGATCCTCTTGCAAGTGCGGACCAGATGGAAGCCGACCACGCCGGTAGCTTGACTGCACCGATGCCTGGAAAAATCATCGCTCTTGAGGTGAAGGCGGGTGACAAGGTCAAGCGTGGCCAAGCGCTGCTCGTGATGGAGGCGATGAAAATGGAGCACACCATCGTCGCTGGCGGGGATGGCGTTGTAGAAAATATTTATTTTGATGTTGGCGAGCAGGTTGCCGAAGGCGCAGTATTAATTAGCCTGGAGCAATAAGGAATTTTTATGTCACAATTGGATATCATTAAAAGGGAGTTCTCTCATGTCATTTAAATCCTGGATCAAAGTTCTAAGCGCGGCGGCTATTGTTGCTGCTGCGGCAGCACCCGTGCAGGCGCAACAGTTCTTCCGTATCGGTACGGGCGGAACGGGCGGTACCTATTACCCCGTTGGCGGCATGATCGGCAATCTAGTGACACAACCGGGCAAGCTCGTTGCTTCTGCCGTCGCAACAAACGGATCCGTTGCAAACGTAAACGGCATTATGGGCGGCTCGCTTGAATCGGGTTTTAGCCAGTCAGACGTAGCGTTCTGGGCATTTAGCGGTACCGGTACGTTCGAAGGTAAGCCCAAGGCCGCTGATTTGCGTTTGATTGCAACGCTCTATCCTGAAAGCATCCACCTCGTGGTTAAAAAGGGTTCGGGCATCAAGTCCGTCGCAGATTTGCGTGGCAAGCGCGTATCCATGGACGAACCTGGCTCTGGCACACTGGTTGATGTGCGTCTGATTCTCGGTGCCTATGGCATGACCGACAAGGACGTTAAGGCTGAATACTTGAAGCACAGCCAGGCCGGTGAAAAAATGAAAGACGGCGGTTTGGATGCGTTCTTTGTTGTGGGTGGCGCACCGATTGCTGCAATTGCCGAATTGGCGACGGGTGCTGGTGGTGTTGAGCTTGTGCCGATTGTTGGCCCAGAGATCGACAAGTTGCGCAGTCAGCAACGCTTCTTTACGCCAGACACGATTGCTGCTGGAACCTACCAGGGTATTGGCGAAGTCAAAACTATTTCTGTCAATGCGCAATGGGTTACTTCCGCAAAACAGCCTGAGTCAGTTGTTTATCAAATCGTGAAGGCTGTTTATTCTGAGGCTGCACAGAAGGCGCTCGCTGCCGGGCATGCAAAAGGTAAGTTCATTACACCTGCAAACGCGGTTGTTGGTGCTGGAATTCCTTTTCACCCAGGCGCTGAAAAGTTTTACAAAGAAGCTGGGTTGTTGAAGTAACTTGATGCCGCGCGGGAAATTTCTCGTGCTGACACGACGAAGTAGTTAGTGCACGAGGGCGGTGAACGCGCAAGCGCTGCACCGCCCTTTTATTTTTTAGAGAGTATGTATGCAAATCGATGAAGCGAAAGCACAGGCCTTAACCGAGAAATTTGATCCCGAGATTCGCTTTCGGCCACTGACTCCCGTTGCGACATGGATTGTGTCGGTATTACTGGTCTCTTTGTCGATCTTTCACTATTACACGGCAGGGTTCGGACTTTTGCGGGAATCGACACACCGCGGAGTCCATTTAGCGTTTGTGTTGAGTTTAATTTTTCTGGTGTTCGGTTTTAACAAAAGTGCTTACAGCCGCACGCCGAAGTCAACCTGGTTGTCACCGGGTGGTGTTCCTTTATTTGACTGGGTGATTGCACTTGCCTTGGCACTTACTGTGCTCTACATCCCGTATATTTTTGAAGAACTGGCGTTCAAGGTTGGAAATCCCTCGACACTCGATGTTGCAATGGGCACGATCTTAATGGTTGGCTTGCTTGAGGGTACGCGCCGCGCAATGGGGTGGCCTCTGCCGATTATCGCGATTGTTTTTATGGCGTATGCGATGTTCGGCCAAAGCTTTCCTGGCTTGCTGAAGCATGCTGGAAACACCTGGCCGCAAATCGTTAATCATATGTATCTGACGAGCCAAGGTGTATATGGCGTTGCAGTCGGCGTTGTTGCCACATATGTCTTTCACTTTGTGTTGTTTGGTGTTCTGGCGACACGGATCGGCTTGGGGCAGTTATTTTTGGATGTGGCCTCGGCAGTAGCTGGGCGTTATGCAGGCGGCCCAGCGAAAGTTTCCGTATTTGGATCAGCCATGTTTGGCATGTTGTCTGGCTCATCGATTGCGAATGCGGTGACGGTAGGATCCCTCACAATCCCAGCAATGATCCGCGTTGGATATCCAAGGCATTTTGCTGCGGCAGTGGAAGCAGCATCCAGTACGGGCGGACAGATTACGCCACCGATTATGGGTGCGGCGGCGTTCCTCATGATTGAGTTTTTGAACATCCCCTATCGTGATATTGCACTCGCTGCTACATTTCCGGCCTTTTTGTATTTTTTCGGCATGTTCATGCAGGTGCATTTTGAGGCAAAGCGGCAAAATTTGCGTGGCTTAACTGAAGAGGAAATGCCGAAGCTCAAAGAGTCCTTGCGTAAGCGCTGGCCGACGCTTATTCCATTATTTGTTTTGATAGGTGTGCTCGCGAGTGGCCGTACGCCTTATCTTGCAGCGTTTGCTGGAATCACCGCATGTATTGTGGTTGGCTTGCTCAATCCCGCGCAGAGATTGCGGTGGAAAGATCTATACGATGCCTTTGAGACCGGTGCGAAATATGCGTTAGCGGTTGGTGCGGCAGCGGGTACGGTAGGCATTGTGATTGGCGTGGTTACGCTGACTGGCGTAGGCTTTAAGGTTTCGTTCATTGTCATTGCTGCGTCCCAGGCGATCGCCGGCGCTGCGATGACAGTACTGCCTGACTTTATGGCGAACATGCAAACCTTGACTCTGATTGCAGCGCTGACAATGACAGGTATCGTCTGCATCTTGATGGGCTGCGGGATTCCAACTACGGCCAACTACATCATCATGGTTGCCGTCGCTGCCCCCACGCTTGTTCAGTTGGGCGTGCAACCGCTGGCGGCCCACATGTTTGTTTTTTACTTTGGCATTCTTGCTGACTTAACACCCCCGGTGGCATTAGCGGCGTATGCGGCTGCAGGCATGGCCGGAAGCGATCCGTTTCAGACAGGTAATACGGCCTTTAGGTTGGGGATTAGTAAACTGCTTGTGCCCTTTGTGTTTGTATTCTCTCCCTCACTATTACTGGTGTTAAAGGGTTTCACGTGGGCAGATTTTGTGGTCACGTTGGTGGGGTGCATGATCGGGCTTGTATTGTTGTCCTCGGCGTTTTCGGCATATTTCTTGACGAATATGCAGCGTTGGGAGCGGTGGTTTTTCGCCATTGCATCGTTGCTGTTTATCGCTCCGGGATGGCAAACTGGCGCGGCTGGTTTGGTGGTAGCTGCGCCTGCTGTGGCGACGCAATTTATGCGCTGGCGATTAGCCACAAAATAAATTTGCCTTGCCGATTGTCGTTTTGGTTTTTTAGGGGTAAAGTGGAATCACAACGTGGGGCGATGGTTGCCCCGGTTAAAACAGGAGCCCGTAGCTACTATGTTCGATATCCTGGTTTACCTGTTTGAGAAC
>CAMCWG010000114.1 GCA_945882005.1 Bordetella parapertussis | reverse complement strand
TTAGCGCGCGCAATGCAGACATGACCGTTCTCTAACGGCTCGCGCAACGCCTCTCGCACCTTTCTGTCGAATTCGGGGAGCTCATCCAGAAAGAGTACGCCATGGTGTGCAAACGAGACTTCCCCCGGCATGGGTCGTGCACCGCCACCTATGACCGCTGCAGCAGACGCAGAGTGATGGGGGCAACGCACAGGTCGTTTTAAAGATATCCCTCTATCCAAACCTGCATAGGTCGTAATTGCCGCAAGCTCTAACGCTTGTGTATCGGACATCGTTGGGAGCAGACCGGCTATTCGCTTTGCCAGCATGCTTTTACCCACACCCGGGGTACCCGTCATGAGCATGCTATGGCCGCCACTGGCGGCTATTTCAAGTGCACGTCTCGCCATCAGCTGGCCGCGTACGTCAGACAGACATGGGTCGGATGTCACCTCTACAGTAGCTGCCTCATACATGGGCGCCTGCAATCCTGAGTGACCGTTGAGATACGCAACGACTTCCTTCAGATCATTTGCGCCAAGGACGGCTAATGCCGGAATGCGGGAAGCCTCGATCGCGTTGCTCCACGGCAAAATGAGTATCGCCCCACGTTGATTTCGCGCAACAGAGAGCCCGAGGGCAACTGCCCCACGTGTTGGAACGAGTGCCCCCGTCAGCGATAGCTCACCAGCCAGCACAAGTGTTGAAAGCATTTCCGGCCTAGCACCAGCTATCTGTCCGGAAACTAACAACACACCCAAGGCAATGGGCAGATCGAACCGACCGGACTCTTTGGGCAAATCCGCTGGAGAAAGGTTGACCGTGAGGCGCCCGTTTGGAAAGGCGAAACCGCTACTTAGAATCGCAGCACGTACGCGTTCCCGACTTTCTCTGACTTCGGCGTCGGCGAGACCTACAACGTGAAACGCTGGCAGCCCCACCCCAAGATGCGTCTCGACCCGGACAAGCGGCGCATCAAAGCCTGCAAGCGAGCGACTTAGCAAAATTGCTAGCGACATAAAGCCCCCTAAAAATAGGGGCAATCATGCAGTATGTCTAAACAGCGGGGAACGCAAACTGAACGACAGTATCCGCTCGTATTACTCCGTACCAGATTCCAGAGCGGAGATACGGTGCTCTAGCGACTGAAGTTGCGTTTCCAGACTTTCAATGCGCGCTTGGGCTTTGACCAAAAGTGCGGCCTGGACATCAAACTCCTCGCGTGTGATGAGATCCATACGCGTAAACGCCTGCCCCATGAAGGCCTTAACGTTACGTTCGATATCTGCGGCAGGACTGCGGGCGATGAGCTCACCTACATTTTTTTGAAATTCTTCAAACCATGGATTCTTTTGCATCGCACATTCTCAAATAGAGTCAGAGTTTCTCCATTTTAGCCCCGCCTGGACCTTGAACATAGTCGTGTTCAGCGGTGATGCATCGAATTGGTGCTTCCGGGCGGATAGATCTCCTGTTATCTCTGGCATGGGACTTGCTTGCTCTCAATGGTCAGCAACTTACTCCCAGTAGGTAGAATTTCCATGAAAAACGTCATTGCAATCATCAAGCCCTTCAAGCTTGATGAGGTGAGAATTGCGCTCGCGAGCCTAGGCGTTCAAGGCCTAACCGTGACGGAGGTCAAGGGCTTCGGTCGCCAAAAAGGTCATACCGAACTCTATCGAGGGGCCGAATATACGGTCGACTTTTTACCTAAATTACGTATTGAGACTGCAGTGAGTGATGCAATGGCCGAGCGCGCCGTTGACGTGATTGAACAAGCAGCAAAAACCGGAAAGATTGGTGACGGAAAAATATTCGTCATGCATTTGGAGTCCACCACACGGATCCGCACTGGCGAGACGGGTGATGTAGCCTTATAGCTCACAGGTTAGACGCAGACTTAGTTCAACGAGGCCGGGTCGATTGAGCTCGCTCGGTTCAGTGCGGTCGCGACCTTTACACGCAACGCATTAGAATGCGCACGCAGGATCTCTCTCTTTACGGACAGTAGCTGCTGAGGGTGCATTGAAAAATGCGTAAGCCCTAGACCGAGTAGCAAGCGTGTAAGCTGCGGGTCGCCTGCAATCTCGCCACATACCGCCACTGACTTACCAACCCGTATTCCCGCGTTGATGACATTGGCGATCAACCGCAGTATCGCTGGATGCAAGGGGTCGTAGAGCGCAGCAACTTCGTTATCAGCCCGATCAATAGCCAAGGTATATTGAATTAAATCATTTGTACCAATCGACAAAAAATCTAAGGCATCAGCAAAAGGTTCAATCGCAATGGCTGTGGCGGGAATCTCAACCATCGCACCGACCTGGATATCTTTCGCATAGGTCTGCCCTTTTGCATCGAGTTCGTCCATTGCGCTTGCGATAGCCGTACGAGCCGCATGCACCTCATGCATGTGCGCGACCATTGGAATCAAAATTCTGACGGTTCCGTGCGCGGAGGCTCGCAATATTGCACGCAGCTGGGTTGCAAACAAATCAGGATGGGCAAGGCAATAGCGGATCGCTCGCAGACCGAGTGCGGGATTCGTCGCTACCGTAGCCTCCCCATCGAGCGCTTTGTCTGCTCCGATATCTAGGGTTCGGATCGTTACTGGCCGATGCTGCATGGTTTTCACCACTGAGGCGTAGGCTTGGTACTGCTCTTCTTCTGTCGGAAGCTCGCTGCGACCGATAAAAAGGAACTCACTGCGGAATAAACCAATTCCGGTCGCTCCGTTCGCAAGTGCAATTTCCGCTTCGTCCGGCAATTCAATATTTGCCTGCAAGGACACAGCAATTCCGTCCTGCGTTTCAGCCGGTATGTCCTTGAGTTGAGCAAGAACAAGTCGCTCTTCAGCGTAGCGTCGCTGCAGAGCGCGATATTGATCCAGCGCTTTCGCAGAAGGGTTGACTAAGAGTGTGCCGCGAGCACCATCGACCACAACGATGTCACCGTCGCGCACTAAGTTTCTAACTTGACCAAGACCAACAACCGCTGGGACATCCATGCTGCGCGCCACAATCGCGGTGTGCGACGTGGGTCCCCCTAAGTCCGTTGCAAACCCGGCAAAGCGGCCGCCCCGCAACCGAATCATGTCGGCAGGAGAAATGTCATGTGCGATTACAACCAGTGGCTCGCCTGACTGCCCCACGCGATCGAGGGACAGCATGGGGCGCGAGCCTCCCAGGACATGCAAGACGCGTTCGATGACCTGACGAACATCCGCGCCCCGCTCACGCAGGTACTCGTCCTCCATAGACGCAAACTGTTCACCGAGTAGTTGGCCCTGTGTTGTCAGCGCCCATTCTGCGTTGTAGAGTTTTTCTTCTATGAGCGAAAGAGCCTGGTCGGCTAACAACGGATCGGACAAGAGCATGCCGTGTACGTTGAGTAACGCACCGAGCTCACGCGGTGCATCTTCGGGCAGAGATTGCGCCAATTCAAGCATTTCGCGGCGTGCTGTGTCGAGGGCACTGCTTAATCTGGTTTGTTCTGCAACCACTGAATCTGCAGGGATTCTGTAGTGTGCGACTTCAAGAGCCGTGGCCCCCATAACAATGGCTCGCCCAATCGCATAGCCTTGGGCGGCACCTTGACCGTACAAGCACAACATCGGTGCGCTTGCCGGATCAGCTGACGGGTTATTGACCTTCGCCGAATTTGTCATCGAATAGCGCCTGCACAGCAACTAAAGCCTGATCGGCATCGCTGCCGTTGGTATCAATGGTTACAGTCGTGCCAATACCAGCTGCTAACATCATGACACCCATGATGCTCTTGGCGTTCACACGCTGACCAGCCTTGACAATGAACACTTCGCAAGCGAACTGACTCGCTAACTGAGTAAGCTTCGCAGCAGCGCGAGCATGGAGTCCAAGTTTGTTGGAAATGACGATATCGATCGCTGGCATAAATGTGGAGTGTGCGGTTACAAAAATTGCTTGAGATTAACGACTAGTCTACACGCAACACGGAGTGTGTGGCACCCGCAAGTGCGCTCGCCGCAACATCCTCAAGGCTTCCCTGTCGATAATTTATGGCGCGCAGCAACATTGCGGCATTTGCACCGCCGAGAACGCAGCACGGCGTTCCCTCAAGATGTGCAATTTCGCTTGCTTTGACTGAAATGTTTGAAGGACTGGCGCCCGGAAGATCCGTCAAAACCAATACCCCGTCGCCTCGATCCGTCTGAGTAATGATCTTAGCCACCCGAGGCGAACAGTCTTGCGCGCACTCATTGGGCTCGATATCGAGGGCGACTACGTCTGGATCAGTCCCAAGGACATGCTTTGCGCAAGCAACTAAAGCAGTCGCCAAAGGAGTGTGTGCAACGACCAGTATGCCAATCATTGCTTAAGAGGAATGCCCGACCGCCGCCTCAAGCGCTTGAACAAATCGAGCGCCGACATCAAAGCCAGTCTGTTCCGTGATTTCTACAAAACATGTTGGGCTTGTAACGTTCACCTCAGTAACGTAATCTCCAATGACATCTAAGCCGACAAGCAGCAATCCACGCTCCACAAGTTTCGGACCTACTTGTCGAGCGATATATGCGTCGCGCTCGGACAGAGGTTGTGCAACACCACGCCCACCCGCAGCTAGGTTGCCACGTGTCTCACCGGCAAGAGGAATTCGCGCCAAACAAAAAGGCACGGCCTCTCCACCGATAATCAAAATCCTTTTATCACCCTGACTAATCTCGGGAATATAGCGTTGGGCCATAATGGTACGCGTACCATCGTGGGTCAGAGTTTCCAGAATCGCGTTCCGATTTGCCTCGTTTGGCGCTAAGCGAAAAACGCCGGTGCCCCCCATGCCATCAAGCGGCTTGACGATCACGTCGCGATGTTGGGCGTGAAAAGCCTTAATGCGTTCCATGTCCCGGCTCACTAATGTGGGAGCCGTGAACTCCGAGAACTCAGTGATCGCGAGCTTTTCCGGATGATTCCGGATCGCTACGCCACTATTAAATACTCGGGCGCCCTGCGCTTCTGCATACTCAAGCATGTGCGTTGCGTACACGTACTCCATATCAAAGGGAGGGTCTTTGCGCATCAGCACCGCAGAAAATGCATGCAAAGGGGTGTCAACAGGCGCAGCCGTCTCCACCCACCATTGACGCGCATGCAAGTCTGCCCCCGCCACAAGCTCGATAGAACTCGCCTTAGCTCGCACCTCTCCATCTTCGATAAAAGGTCTCCTTGCATGGCAACGCAAAGGGAATGACCACGGGCTGTGAGAGCCTGCATCATTGCAACGGAGCTGTCTTTGTAGGCGTTTAGCGCTACCAGTGGATCTAGGACAAAGAGAACGCGCATCGGTTATGCAGCCGCTTCAGCTTTGCCTGGCGCCTTTTTGCGCGGAGCAAGCACCATGACCATCTGACGTCCTTCAAGCTTTGGCATCGCCTCAACCACCGCCATATCCATCAGATCATCCCGAACGCGTTCCAGTACACGCATGCCGAGCTCTTGGTGAGCCATCTCTCGACCACGAAAACGCAAAGTGACCTTAGCCTTATCGCCCTCGTCAAGGAAGCGTTTAAGGTTGCGAAGTTTCACTTGGTAGTCACCCTCGTCGGTGGCTGGGCGGAACTTCACTTCTTTGACTTGAATAATTTTTTGCTTGGCACGCGCCTCAGCCAAACGTTTTTGTTCTTGGTATTTGAACTTGCCATAATCCATCAGGCGGCACACTGGCGGCTCTGCGTTTGGCGCGATCTCGACTAGATCTATTTCGTTTTCTTCGGCCATGCGAATGGCGTCGAATATTTTTACGATACCGAGTTGTTCACCTTCGATTCCAAGCAAGCGCACTTCGGGAACTCGGATTTCACCGTTAATGCGATGGGGTTTTTCTGTTGCGATGTTGACGACTCCTAGTGGTTAGGTTGACTGCGGCGCAGTCGAACCGGAATTGCGGCGTAATGCCACGTCTTCGGACAATAAGGCAGAGAACTGAGCTAATGGCATTACACCAAGCTCCACACCGCCCCGTCCGCGCACAGCAACAGCCCCGGCTTGGCGCTCTTTGTCGCCGACAACCAGAATATAGGGGACTTTCTGCAAACTGTGCTCTCTAATTTTATAGGTAATTTTTTCACTCCGTAAATCGGATTCTACTCTAAAGCCTTGTTTTTTCAGGGTTTGTGCTATTTCTGCTGCATAATCAGCCGTTGGTTCAGAAATACAGCAGATCACCGCTTGCACGGGAGCCAGCCAAGCCGGCATCGCGCCCGAGTGGTTTTCAATCAACATTCCGATGAACCGCTCAAACGATCCCAAGATCGCCCGGTGCAACATCACAGGTGCGCGCCGTTGATCCGAAGCATCTACAAACTCTGCTCCCAATCGCTGAGGCATAGAGAAATCTACCTGAATGGTGCCACATTGCCAGTGGCGACCGATGGCGTCCTTTAGCGTGTATTCAATTTTGGGACCATAAAATGCGCCCTCTCCCGGCGACACTTCGAACACACACCCAGTGCGACGAAGACTCTCCATAAGCGCAGTTTCAGCTTTGTCCCAAACCTCATCGCTACCGATACGCTTTTCAGGCCGTGTCGCAACTTTGTATAACACCTCGTGGAATCCGAAGTCAGCATAGACTTTCTGGAGCAAGGCCGTGAAGTCTGCGCATTCATCCTGCAGTTGATCTTCAGTGCAAAAAATATGCCCATCGTCTTGCGTGAACCCACGCACACGCATCATCCCGTGCAATGAGCCAGAAGGTTCATTGCGGTGACATTGCCCAAATTCACCGTAACGCAACGGCAAATCACGGTATGAATGCAGACCCGAATTGAAAATCTGAACATGCCCTGGACAGTTCATGGGCTTGAGTCCGTAGACACGGTTTTCGGACTCTGTGGTGAACATGTTCTCGCGGTAGTTATCCCAGTGACCCGTCTTTTTCCAAAGTGAAATATCAAGAATCTGCGGCGCTTTAACTTCTTGGTAACCATTGTCGCGGTACACAGCACGCATATATTGCTCGACCTGCTGCCAAATCGCCCAGCCCTTTGGGTGCCAGAAGATCAGTCCTGGACCTTCCTCCTGGAAGTGGAACAAGTCGAGGTCGCGCCCAATCTTACGGTGATCACGTCGCTCTGCTTCTTCGAGCATATGCAAGTAGGCATCCTGCTCTTCTTTCGTCGCCCAAGCTGTGCCATAAATGCGCTGGAGCATCTCGTTGTTGCTGTCACCACGCCAATACGCGCCGGCAACCTTCATCAACTTAAACACCTTTAACTTGCCAGTGCTCGGTACGTGCGGCCCCCGACACAAGTCGATAAAGCTGCCTTCACGATACAAACTAATTGGTTCGTTACCAGGTATCGCGCCAATGATTTCCGCCTTGTAGGCTTCACCAATACCTTTGAAATACGCAACGGCGTCATCGCGCAACCACTCTTCGCGCGTAACGACCTCATCCTTCTTGGCGAGCTCTGCCATCTTCTTTTCAATGGCAGTCAAGTCATCAGGCGTGAAAGGCCGTTTATAAGAAAAATCGTAATAAAAGCCATTTTCTATCACGGGGCCGATCGTTACCTGCGCGTCGGGGAACAGCGCTTTGACCGCATACGCCAATAGGTGTGCGGTTGAGTGCCTGATCAGGTCAAGGCCATCGGTATCCTTTGGGGTAATGATTGCAAGTTGGCTATCTTGCTCAATGCGGTGCGTCGTATCCACCAGTTTGGATTGCCCCGGCATGGACACGCGTCCACCAAGTGCTGCGCGTGCCAGCCCAGCACCGATCGATTGCGCTACCTCGGCAACAGTAACGGGCCCCGGGTATTGACGTTCTGAGCCGTCTGGCAGTGTGATCGTGACCATCAGCAATCCTGTGAACAAAAAAATAGCGGCCGTAAGCCGCTGTTTTGCACCTGCATATACCTGCAGCCAACCAGCTACGGGCCTAAATTGGTAGGCGGTATTGGAATCGAACCAACGACCTCCACGATGTCAACGTGGCGCTCTAACCAGCTGAGCTAACCGCCTGTAAGGACCGAGATTATATCGGTTTAGGTGCTCTGCTGTCAAAAGCGTTAGTTGGCGCGCGCCCGAAGGACGGCCGCAACGAAATCCTTCATTTTTTCTGTCGATTTGATACCCGGGCTAATTTCAACGCCACTACTGACGTCCACGGCCCAAGGCTCAGTCGAAACAACGGCCGAACCGACGTTCGCTGTATTGAGCCCTCCGGATAGGACCATAGGACGTGCCCCAACTTGATGACGAAGGGGTGTGAGCAAAGAATGATCAAAGCCATGCCCACTACCGCCATACAAGGGAGAATAGCTATCAAAAAGCCAACCATGCGCGTTGGAAAAGCTCTTGCAGTACGCAGAAAGCTCAGCGGATGTTTCCAACCCAGGGGCGCCAACTCGAAACGCTTTTAAATAGGGATGGCCAAAGCTCGAACAGAATTCAGCGGATTCGTCTCCATGAAATTGCAATATCGAGGGCGACATCAAGTCGAGCACCTCATGCACAAATGACGGCTGCGGATTCACAAAAAGAGCCACACTCGATACAAAAGGAGGCAGTGATGCGCACAGTTTCCCCGCGCGCGCAGGGGTCACATAGCGCTTGCTGGATGGATGAAATACAAAACCCAAGGCGT
>CAMCWG010000113.1 GCA_945882005.1 Bordetella parapertussis | reverse complement strand
TGTTTACGCGTCGCGAGTTGATCGCAATTACGAGCAGTCGTCTGATCCAAATTAAGCGTTCGATTCTCGGTGGCTTCAACATGAAGGACTACCAGTGGAAAGATCTTAAGGACGTGCAGCTTTCTGAAAACACGATCCCGGCTTTGTCTGGATCTAAGCTTGTTTTCCTCACACATGCGGCTGGACGTCCAATCGTCATTGATGGCGTGCCGAGTGCAGTCGCTACAGAGATCTACTCGTTTGCTCAAGGTAAAGAGCAAGAGTGGGAAGAAAAGAATCGCATTCGAGACCTTGAAGATCGTCGCGCTGCAAGCGGTGCAACAGTGGTGAGCATGGGCAATGCTGAAGGCAATCGTGCTGCAAGCACCGACAGTATCTTTGAAAAGCTTCAAAAAGCCAAGGCATTGTTTGATAGCGGTGCAATTAGCGACGCAGAATATCAAGAGTTGAAGTCAAAGCTGTTAAGTGGTGCCGTACTTTAATTAATGAGCATCTAAATGAGAAAAGTATTACTCGCACTAACAATGCTCGTCATCTCTTTTACGACACATGCCTCCTGTAAAAATCCTGCACCCAGGGCGCAACCCTTTGTTGTGCCGTCGGGGCAGAGTTGCCCTAGCAACTACGGCCAGAGCGGTACAACATGTGCCCCCAACTCTGGCGCCGGATACGCGTTCGTGGTGCCTTCGGGCCAAAGCTGCCCGAGTAATTACGGACAAAGCGGACGTGTGTGTGTCGCCAATAGCAATGCATGCCACGCCTACTACGGCGGCAGCGGTAGCTGTCCTTCGGGTTACGGCCAATCTGGTGGTGTGTGCGTCTCTAACTAGTTTTCACTATTCTTGTGAGTAAAAAATACCCGCGCGAGCGGGTATTTTTTATCTCATCTAAAGGATCACTGATCCACAATAAACCCGTCGAAGTGCGGGCGCATTGAAATTGGTTTTAACAATGGTGGCCGAATCTTTTGTGCGTCAGGCAAAAGATTCATGCCTAGACCTGGGCCAGTCGGAATGTCGACAAAGCCGTCCTTCGGTAAGGGAACCTTATCTACGATGTTGCTACCCAAGTGTTCGGGACGTGACTCGAAGGTGCCAGCCTCAAAGCCCGTCGCGTATTCTTGAATCGCAAAATTTGGAATGGCAGCGGCAACCTGTAGGCACGCGGCAAGGCCAATTGGCGAGAGGGGGTTGTGCGGAACGATTTGAACTTGATGGGCTTCGGCGATTGCGGCAACTTTCTTGGCGCCGGTGATGCCGCCGCACAAGCACAAATCAACCCGGGCATACTCCACACCGCCTCGCGCCATTAGTGCTTGAAACTCATAGATTGTCGAAAAGCGTTCGCCAGTTGCAATCGGGATATGAATTTTCTCGGCGACACGAGCCATTGCGTCATTGCTTTCTGGTCGAATCGGATCTTCGATGAACATTGGGTGTGTGTGCTCAATTCCACGGGCAAAGACGATCGCTTCCGCAGGGGTGAGGCGTCGATGAATTTCTATCAAAAGATCGACGCGATCGCCGACGACTGCCCGCATGCGTTCAGTGTTTTCAATCGCGTCGCGCATCTTCTTGATGTGGGTCTTGAAGTAAACCTTGTCATTGCCTTCGTCGAGGAAGGGGTTCAAGTGACCAAAAGCAGTGAAACCTGCGTTCATTTTTACTTCGCATTCGACCAGCATCTTCTCGATGGTGTTCTCGTAAATATGACCGTAAATGCGGGCCTTGGTGCGTGCGGCCCCACCCAGCAGTTCGTAAATCGGTACGCCTAGCGCTTTGCCTTTGATATCCCATAAGGCCATGTCGATCGCTGAGATCGCTGCGTTTTCAGCCATGCCCTGAAAGTAACTAAAGCGGTGCATGACATTCCAGTGGTGTTCGATCGGGAAGGGGTCTTTACCTTCAAGGTATTCTGCAAAACGCTTGATACAGATCCCAGCAGCTTCAATGTGCCCCCAAGTACCGGCTTCGCCAAAGCCGGTAATGCCTGCATCGGTGCTGATGCGGGCGAACATAAATTGCCCGATATGTAAGGGTTCGATTTTTGTAATTTTCATCTTGGTCAGTCGCCCAGTGTGAAGTAAGAAAAAGGGTTTGACGTGTGTTTGTCTCGTTGCCTAATATACCTGCATCTTTGGCTCAATAAATTTGAGTGTAGGTTTAGTGAGGAGTTGTATGATGACTGCCTGGCAACTAGTGCTACATTCAATTTCCCTTCCCTTTCCCTTAGGAGTTTTTCGTGAATATTCGCCTTGCCCTAGTTAGTCTTGTGGCTTTGATGTCCATATCCGTGAGTGCAGCGAGCGTTGCCCAGACAATGACGGCCAGCCAAGCCAGCGAGATTAAGCAAGCGGAAGAGCGCTTCGCTGCAGCAGACAAAAATGCTGACGGAAAATTAACATTAGAAGAAGCCAAGGCCGGCATGCCACGTGTTGCCTCGGGTTTCAGCAAAATTGATGTTGAGAAGAGGGGCTATGTCACCCTGGATCAAATCAAGGCGATGATTCTAAAAAACTAGGTTGAGACGAGACCAACATGACGCAACTTTCTAGTTGGCTGAAGGCTGGTTTATGCGCTGTAGCGCTTATTACGAGCGCTTTCGCGCATGCCAGTTACCCCGACAAGCCCATCCGTATCATTGTCACCTTTGTCGCGGGCGGCGGTGCTGATGTCTTGGCACGCTACATGGCTAAAGAAATGGCTGAAGTCTTGGGTCAACCTGTTGTCGTTGAAAATCGTACGGGAGCGGGCGGACTGATTGGCGTCGAGGCAGGACTTGCGGCAGCGCCAGACGGCTACACCCTCACCTTGATCTCATCTAGTTATACCGTCAATCCCAGTCTTTACAAGCTCAAGTTTGATCCGCTTCAAGACATCACTCCTATCGTGCGCGTGAGCGCGGGTCCGATGTTGGCGGTGACCTCACCCAAGAGTGGTATCAAGACTGTTGCTGAGCTCATCGCCGCTGCGAAAAAATCTCCTGGAGCAATCAATTTTGCATCGTCTGGGCAGGGCAGTGTGATTCACTTGGCCAACGAGCTCTTTAACCAGCGTGCCGCTATTAAGATGACCCACATCCCTTACAAAGGTGGCGGAAGTGCCTTAGTAGATTTGATGGCGAATCAGGTTGACCTTTATTTTGCAGCAACAGCCAGTGCGCTACCCCATGTCCGTGCGGGGAAAATAAATGCAGTCGCTGTCACGACACCCAACCGGATACAGGCATTGCCGAACGTGCCAACAATCGCCGAAAGTGGATTTCCTGGTTACGAAGCAACGCTTTGGTACGGCTTAATCGGACCTAAGGGTATGCCTAAAGATATCGTTCAGAAGTTAAACGTTGTTGTAAACGATATCTTAAAGAAACCGACCGCGCGTGAAAAAATCCAAGCAGATGGTGCCGAGCCAGCAGGTGGTTCCTCTGTTGAGTTTCGTGACACGATCGGACGCGAGATTAAAATTTGGGGCAAGGTCGTACGGGATATAGGGATACAGCCGCAATAGCCTTAAATCCTGATGTATATTTCGTCTATGAGTTTTGTACAGCTTGCGCGTAAACGTCTATTGAGCAGCATCGCCGCATTGGTGATGCTGTTTAACGTTTGTGCTCCAGCTCTGAGCCATGTGGTGTTGCCTGCATCGTCCGGCCAAGATTTCTTGGTAGAAGTCTGTTCGACGACAGGTACTAAATTCATTAAGCTTGATACCGCCGACTTAGACACCACGAGTCATTCAAGTAACCGGTATTTGTCAGATTGCGCCTACTGCGCGCTGAATTTTCACTCCGCCGATCGGCCGCCTGAGCATATGTTGCGTATGCTGGCATCTTCGGCCACACTGCTTTTGTCTCATCCAGAATCCACGTTGCCAAATACGCAGGCGCGCTGGATTGTCAGTGCGCCACGCGCGCCACCCGTCTCTCTCTAAGCCCTCATACGTTGCCGCTTTAGCGGTCTGAACTCGCACGCCTCCTTACTAAAGAGCGGTGCGATGAGCTTGATTGGAGAGAGTCATGCGTCTACGACGTTGGATTGTTTCGCTGGGGTGTCTATTGTCCTTCTTTGTCTTTCTGGGCCCTGTCTCTGCCCACGGAAACAAAGTAGGTGCTCTTGTGATTGACCACCCCTATGCCGTTGAAAATCCTGAGAAGCCTGGTGAATATGCCGTGTATTTCAAGGAATTGAAAAACACCGGCACGACGCCGGATTTGTTGCAGCGTGCTGAAACGGCTGTTGCAACCGAGTCTGTGTTTAGAACGGAAACGCACTCAGTCGACCACGAAATTACCTGGGTCGAAGTGAAGTCGATTCAGATTGCTCCCGGGCAGTCGATCCTATTTAGGCACGATTCCGAAGAGGGCTACCAAGTCCAATTGCGTCAATTAAAGCGCCCGTTAAAAGTGGGCGATCGCTTTGATATGACACTGACGTTCGAGAAGGCCGGCAAAGTCAAGGTTGTTGTCTGGGTGCAAAGACCACGCCCCGGTGATAAGACACATCAACATTAAGGAACAAGCATGAAATACGTAAATAAATTTGCAGTGATATTGGGATTAGGTTTTGCATTTGCTCTGACGGCAGCGCATGCGCAACAGCAGCCTATTGAAATCAAGTTCGCGGCGCAAGTGAACGGTCAGCCGTTTGCGTGTGGACAGAGCTATAAAGAGGTGGGTACAACCAAGTCGACAATTACGCCCAGCGATTTTCGCTTTTTCGTGAGCGAAGTAGAGCTTCTCGACGCACAAGGTCGCGCAACACCTGTCACGCTGACGCAAGACAAGACTTGGCAGTTTGAAAATATCGCCTTGTTAGATTTTGAAAATGCTTCTGGTCCTTGCCGTAACGGGACGGTCCCAACGAACACCTCTGTGCGTGGCACGGTTCCGGTCGGCAAATATACGGGCGTGCGTTTTACGCTCGGTGTGCCATTCAAGCTCAACCATGTGGACCCCACCACTGCTCCGGCACCCTTGAGCAGCACGGCCATGTTTTGGACATGGCAGGGTGGCTACAAGTTCTTGAAGGTGGATATGGCGAGCTCTGGTAGCACTGCTGGGCACGGACACGGCGCAGCGCATGGAGCGGGGCATGGCGGCGGAGCAGCCTCGGGGTTCTCTGTGCACTTGGGCAGCACAATGTGTGCGTCCCCATCCAAAACTGCAGCGCCTACAGCTTGTGCGAACCCTAACCGACTGACAGTGAGCTTTACACAGTTCGATCCAAGCAAACAGACGGTTGTTGCAGACATCGGTGCTGTGCTGACAGGCGCCAATGTTGATGTGAACGCTCCAGGGACTTCGCCCGGCTGTATGAGCTTTCTCAAAGATGCTGATTGCCCACCGGTCATGGCAGCGCTGGGACTTCCCTATGAGAGTCACGCTGCGAGTCCGCAGCGCTTCTTTAGTGTGAAGTAATTTAGGAGGAATGTGATGAGCGTCTCGGGACTGCTTCACCTTCGGCACTTAAGCGTATTGAGCGCTTGTGTATTGGTGGGCGCCGTTCTTTGGTCAGCATTTGGCCAAAGTGAAGCCCGTTCCGACACCTCATCGTTACGCACTGAGGCATATCAGTGGGATTTGCCTCAGTGGGCACCGGAGCCTATCGTCCCGCCAGATAATCCGATGTCACGCGAGAAAGTAGAACTAGGCCGACATTTGTTCTACGACAAACGCTTGTCTTCCGATGCGTCTATGTCGTGTGCCACATGCCATCAACAAGAAAAGGCCTTTACCGACGGCATGGCACGTTCGGAAGGTATCGATGGCACACTCGGTGGGCGAAGTGCGATGTCGCTGGCAAACGCTGGCTATTTACCGGTCTTAACCTGGATGAATCCGAATTTAAACAGTCTGGAAATACAGGCGTTGATCCCGATTTTTGGCGAGCATCCGGTTGAAATGGGCATGGCCGGACGCGAGCAGCTGCTGTTTGAAAGATTGAAGGCTGAGCCGCGCTACCGAAAACTTTTTATCGAGGCCTTCCCAAACGAGTCAACGGGTGGGGATGAGGCTCTGTATTCGCTATCCACAGTTACAAAGGCGTTGGCCGCGTTCCAGCGCAGTCTCGTCTCGTTTGGTAGTGCTTTCGATCAATATCGTTATGAGGGTAAGACAGAAGCCCTGAGCGTCTCGGCCAAGCGTGGTGAGTCGCTATTTTTTGGTGAAAAAATGGAGTGCTACCACTGCCACGGTGGTTTGAACTTCAATGACAACGTCCAACACAGTCGGATGCCGTTTCCAGAGCTTGGGTTTCATAATACCGGCTTGTATGACATCGACGGCAAGGGTAGTTATCCAAAGAAAAACCCGGGAATAATCGAAATTACCGGTCTCGCGAGTGACACCGGAAAATTTCGGACACCGACGTTACGCAATATCGCTTTGACAGCACCTTACATGCACGATGGCTCGATTCCAACCTTGGCCGAAGTGATTCGAAGTCACTATGCACGTGCCGGTCGCGCTTCGATGGAATATGGTCAGCCGAATCCCTTGCGCAGCGAATTTTTACAAGGGTTTGAGGTGACGGATCAAGAGGTAGCCGACTTGGTCGTATTTTTGGAAAGCTTAACGGATACGGCCTTCATAGCGAACCCTCGGCACGGTGATCCTTGGGGAGTTGTCGCGCAATAAGGCATTAAGCTCCTTTCGCACGTCAAATTCCTGATAAATTTAGTTTTACTGATTTTTGCGACAGCGGCAAAGGCCTATCGTTTAGATGTCTAAACCAATTCTCTATTCTTATCGTCGTTGCCCCTACGCCATGCGCGCGAGGATGGCCCTGCGCATCGCTGGTATCGAGGTTGAGCAGATTGAAATTAGTTTGCGCGATAAGCCCAAGGCAATGTTGGATATTTCTCCTAAAGGCACTGTACCGGTCCTGCAGTGCTCTGATGGTCGCGTCATCGAGCAAAGTTTGGAGATCATGCGCTGGGCGCTAGAGCAGAACGATCCGCAGAAGTGGTTGCGTCACGCCGATGACGCAGAGCAGGTCAGTTTGATTCAGCGTAACGATACTGACTTCAAACACTGGCTCGATCGTTACAAATATGCGGAACGCTACCCAGACTTCACAGCACAGTACTACCGAGAACAGGCCATCTCTACTTTGCTCGATGGTCTGGAGGCGAGGTTGGCGCACAACCAATACCTTGGCGGACAGAATCCGTGTTTGAGCGATGTGGCAATTTTTCCCTTCGTTCGCCAATTCGCCGCTGTAGATGCAAACTGGTTTGGTACTGCAGATTTACCTGCACTCAGGAACTGGTTGCAAGGCTGGGTTGAATCCGAGTTGTTCGCCAGCGTGATGGCTAAGCCAGTCAAGCCAGGCTAGTAGTGCGGGGGTAGTTCGTCCAAGAGCGTTGTTCCCGAAGTGTTTCGATCCTGGGGAAGCTGTTGCCTTAGCGTGCGTACTTCCTGAGCTAGGGCATCAATCTGTTGCTGTTGCCGAAAAATTGTCTGATTAAGTTGATCGAGCATATCGTCCGCAAGGACGATTTTTATTTCCAATTCATTGAGCCGATCAGCCTGATCACTCTGGATTGCCATGATTGGCCTCGATATTGAAATCTAAGATTGGGTATTGTCACATAACCGTCATGTCATCCGGTTAGAGTCAAAGTCGGAGCACTGCGCCTAACTCTTATAATATCCTCACCTATCGGAGAGCCAGAATGAAAGTCGGTATTAACGGACTGGGACGTATCGGTCGACTTGCGTTGCGCTCGGCCTTTGGGGCTGCTGAACGCCAGCCTGACGATCCTAGAGCGGCTAATCGCCTAGAGGTTGTGCACCTAAACGAAATTAAGGGTGGCGCGGCGGCGACTGCACACCTACTTGAATTTGATAGCGTTCAGGGCCGCTGGCGCGCTGATATTCAAGCGGACGATGCGCAAACTATCCGAATTAATGACAAGAAGCTTGGATTCTCGTCCTATGCCACGTCAGCCGAAATCCCTTGGGGTGATTACGGCGTCGATGTGGTCTTGGAATGTACGGGAAAGTTTTTAACGCCTGAAACGATTCAAGGACACCTCGAGCGCGGTGCAAAGCGTGTGATTGTCGCGGCGCCAGTCAAAGTTGGGAATGTGTTGAACGTCGTGGTGGGCGTAAATGATCATTTGTACGATCCATCACAGCACCAAATTGTGACGGCGGCTTCGTGCACGACAAACTGCCTCGCACCTGTTGTCAAAGTGATCCATGAAGCGATTGGCATTCGGCACGGCCAGATTACGACGATTCACGATCCGACGAATACCAATCAGGTTGTAGACGCGCCCCACAAAGACCTACGTCGTGCCCGCAGCGCCATGCTGAGCTTGGCGCCTACGACAACTGGCAGTGCGACGGCGATTGCGTTGATTTACCCAGAGCTTAAAGGAAAGCTAAACGGTCACGCCGTCCGCGCCCCAGTCTTGAACGCTTCCTTGACGGACTGTGTATTCGAACTCAAGCGCGAGACGACAGTCGAGGAAGTGAATGCGCTCTTTGCACAAGCAGCAGCTGGATCACTCGCCGGTATCCTTGGTTTTGAAACGCGGCCGCTAGTGAGTGCGGACTATGCACGTGACACGCGCAGCTCAATTGTGGATGCCTTGTCGACAATGGTCACCGACA
>CAMCWG010000112.1 GCA_945882005.1 Bordetella parapertussis | reverse complement strand
GGTCTTATTCGGATCATTGACGCGCAGGGTAGAGGCGTTGATGCGAACCACCTCAGACAAGCCCTGCGAGGTACTTTAAGGCGCGACAGACAGACCTTTGACCTTGTGCTTCGCAATCAATTGGGCAACCAAGCCGGTTTTGATTTCATTTACAAAGGACTGTAGGTAAGCCGCAGCCGCCAACCTTCCCTTAGGCACACCAATAGATTGCTGCACCGTTGTAAAGTTGCCCTCTAAAATCCTCGAGCCCGGGAGCCGCTCCACATCACCAAGCAAACCAGGCTTTAACGCGGCCATTGCCTCTAACTTCTGCTCTACAAATAAGGCAAACGTTGCCTCAAAACCTTCAGCGTGTAGCAACTGCGCATGCTGAATATTACGTGTGAGCCACAAGTCATACGCACTGCGCGCAGACACTGCAATGCGATTACCAGGACGATCAACCTCAGAGGCATGTTTCAGGCTGGATCCCGCAGGAACCAGATAGGTCGCCTCGATCTCGACATACGCAGTCGAAAAATCAATTTTTTGAGCGCGAACAGGCTCGGCACCAATTAAGCCAATATCCCAAACATTCTTATCTGCATCGTCCGCAAGCTCGCCAGGCGACCCATACTGAATCAGTTGCAAGGGCACACCAATACGATCGGCAATCGTACGCGCGAGGTCTGGCGCTACACCTACGGGCACACCTTCAGGATTTTTGCCGCTGATCAACAAGAAGTTGATCATATTCAAGGCAACGCGAAGAGTGCCTGTCGGCGCCATCTCGAGGACTAAATCTTTATTCATGACAGGTATTCCGTGTAGGGGGTAATAGGTTTAACGCGCCATATTACCGAATGTTATGAATTCCAATCCTTGTTAAAGAAAACTTCGGGTCAACAAGGCCAAGATTGACAAAATCCCTGCTCACGCCTAAGTTAACGTCAAATTAAATCAAACCAAAAAAGCAACATACCCAACAATGACAACATCATCGCAGCAACCGGCGCCCTATTCCCCGACTTTTTTAACGCTCCATGAAATCGTGCAAAAAGCTCGGCAGAAGCTTAATCACGACAACTGGGACTACATTGTTGGGGGAACAGAAACAGAAACCACCGTCAGCCGCAATCGGGCTGCAATTGATTCTCTTGCCTTCAAACCACGGGTCTTGCGCGACGTGAGCCACGTCAATACAGGTACGCGTTTCTTAGGTCGCGACTTGAAGTTGCCCGTGCTCTTAGCACCTGTTGGAAGCCTCGAGGTCTTTGCTGAAGGCGCTGGAGCGACCTCGTCGATCGCGGCTGGACGATATGGTGTTGCACACATGCTCAGCTCAGTTTGTCAGCCTGGAATCGAGGCGACAGCTGCGGCAGCACCCGACACCTTGAAGATATTCCAACTGTATGTTCATGGCGACGCGAACTGGGTTGATGACCTGGCCGCTCGGACGATGGCCGCTGGCTACGGTGCATTCTGCCTGACTGTCGACACCGCCCACTACAGTCGCCGCGAACGGGATTCGGCAAAACGCAACATTCGTCGCAGTGTTGTGCCGGGTCGCGAGTTTCAGCCGACTCTGACCTGGAAAGACGTTGACCGCTTGAAGTCCAAACTATCCATTCCGCTCATTCTGAAGGGAATCGCAACAGCTGAAGATGCCGCGATGGCCGTTGAGCACGGCGTCGATATGGTCTATGTCTCGAACCACGGAGGTCGTCAACTCGACCATGACCGCGGCTCATTGGCAGTGCTGCCCGAAGTCGTCCAAGCCGTAAATGGACGCGCTCAAGTCATCGTCGATGGCGGATTTAACCGTGGGACCGATATTGTTAAAGCGATCGCCTTAGGCGCCAGTATGGTTGGCCTCGGTCGCATGCAATGCTACGGTCTTGCAGCCAACGGGGCGGATGGCGTCGTACGCATGCTCGAGATCTTGCAGGACGAAGTGCGTATCTGCATGGGACTACTCGGCGTCAATACGTTGAGCGAACTAAACCCAAGTTATGTTCAGGCGGCCTCGCCCGCAGGACCATCGAGCGCGTTAAGCGCTTTCCCGCACCTTTCGCTGGACGAGAAAGCGTTTTATTAATCATCCCAACATTGCGACTCATTCGAAGATATGCGATCGGCCACCACACAACAAGCGCCCTTGCGACTGCCTGACTACGGCGAGCGTTTACGCATTGGCATGATTTTGCCGAATCGCAACGTCGTAGCAGAAGCAGACGCTCATGCGATGTTGCCGGCGGGGGTTTCTCTTCACACCACGCGATTGAAACTACACGGCACAACACCAGTGGATATCCAAGAAATGAGCGCCGGCGCAGAGAGTGCCGCTTTGCTTTTGGGTGCCGCACCCATAGGCATAATCGTCTTTCACTGTACGGCCGTGTCAACCTCAGATCCAGCGATGGGTGATCAGTTAGTCGCCAGAATTGAGAAAGCCGCAAACAAAAAGGCTATTGCTACTTCGCAAGGGCTTGTCGCCGCGCTCACGACACTGCAGGCAAAACGTATCGTCATGCTTACGCCCTACCCCCAGCCTGTTAATGACGCTGAAGTTCGCTTTTTAAATCATTTTGGCTTTGAGGTTCTACATGAGATCGGTCTCAATCTGCCGCCTACCATTTCAACGGCTAGCGTGACACCTGAGCAGTGGCTTGAAAAAGCGGTCGCGATGAAACGTCCTGATGCAGACGCATACTTTTTAAGTTGTACCAATATTCGTGTGCTCACGATCATTGAAGAACTTGAACATCGCCTGCAAGCTCCCGTCATCACCAGCAATCAAGCCATGCTTTGGCACTGTTTGCGCGAAAGTGGGATTAAAGATCCTGTGCTTGGCTATGGCCAACTTTTGCGTCAACACTAGCGCCAGGCAAGGCATGGTAGATGCCTTGCCTCGTGTACTGATTAGCCTAGCTCAAGTTATCTGTGCTGCCACCCTTGCCGTTATTTCACCTATCGTTGCAGCACAAAGATGCGCGGACCTTCCTGAAGAGCGCTCGATTCCAGACGGAAAGGGTTGTCTTGCGGTTTGGTCACCACGCCAGCTTGATGCAACGAACAGCGATCTAAAGAATCAACCGAGTCACCGCGTTCTTGTTGTGTTGCTACACGGAGACAGTGGCGGGGGTCTCACGCAAAGACATCTTGACCGCTGGCAAAGAGCTGCAAGCAACCTTTCTGAGTTAAATCAGCATATTGTGTTCTTAGTTCGCCCGGGCTATAGCGCACCTGTTGGGGACTCGAGTGGGTGGGCGAATCAACGTGATGATGATTACACAGCTGAAAATGTTGCGCGTGTCGCAACTGCACTGGAGAACTTAAAGACCAGATACAAACCATCAAAAGTACTGCTAGTCGGCCATTCCGGTGGTGCGGCGATAGCGGCTCTGATTTTAGGCCGCCATCCGGCAGCTTTAGACGGCGCCATATTGCTCGGTTGCCCATGTGATGTCCCTGTATGGCGTCAACATAGAGGCCTACAACGCGGCCGACAAACTCCGTGGCCGAACAGCCTCAATCCGCTGGATGTGATCGATAAAATCCCTACCAACAAGGTGGTTTTTGCTATCACTGGCTCGCAAGATGACAACACCCTTCCACAATTTGCTCAAGCATGGACTAGCGCAGCAAGCGCTCGGGGGATTCATGCAAAATTTCTGTTGGCGCCAGATCGAGATCACACAAACATACTGTTATGGTCCGAGCTTACAGACCAAGTCAAACAGATAATTAGGAGGCTCACATCTGAGTCGCCTTAGACTATGATGAATTTGAGAGGCAAATATGAAAAATAAAAAACTAAATGAATTACTTAAATATTTTTCCCGTGTAATAGCGCTGTTGCTATGCGTGGGAATCAGTCCAACCTACGCGCAGGCGAGCTTCCCTGAAAAGCCCGTCCGTATTGTCGTGCCTTTCCCTCCAGGTGGCGGCACGGATTTGGTTGTTCGAGCTCTAGCAGCGGGTATGGCTACTGAGCTCGGTCAAAGCGTCATCATTGAAAACAAGTCTGGGGCTGGAACGGTTATTGGCACTGACTTTGTCGCCAAAAGTCCGGCTGACGGCTACACACTACTTGTTGGCACGTTCGCCTTCGCCGTCAATCCTAGCCTGCTTGCCAAGCTACCGTTTGACACTAACAAAGCATTCGCTCCCGTCGTGCTAATTAGTCGATCTCCGAACGTGCTCGTGGTTAGAGCTGATAGTCCTTACAAATCAGTTCAGGATGTTATTCGTGCAGCGAAAGCTAACCCAGGAAAACTGACCTACGCTTCACAAGGTAACGGAACGTCTGCTCACCTTGCTGCAGAGCTGTTTAAAGCCCTTGCGAAAGTCGACATCACACATATTCCTTACAAAGGCGCCAGCCCGGCATTAACAGATATCGTGGGCGGGCAAGTCGATTTGATGTTCGCCACCTCAGCCGGTGCAACCCCGCTTCTGGAGTCAGGACGCTTGCGCGCGCTGGCCGTTACTACGCCAGAGCGATCTCCTGCTTTTCTTGCCTTACCCACGATGGTTGAAGCAGGCGTACCGGATTACCAAGCCACGAGTTGGTACGGTTTATATGCGCCTGCGGGCACGCCCAGCGTTGCCATTGATCGCCTCAACGCTGCAGCCACTAAAGTCGCGCAGGCCGACGCCTTCAAGTCTCGCGTCGCCAGCGAGGGACTAGTCATTAGTACAGGAACGCCAAAGCAGCTAGACGAATTCATGCTCGGTGAGCAATCACGCTGGGCTCGCGTCATTCAGTCCGCCGGCATCAAAGCCAATTAAAACCATTAAGGATATCTCATGCACAGAAGATCGCTGCTAGCCACTTTGTTCGGCACAACCCTAGCTCTAGGATTAGGCACTCTCACTGCCACTGTGGCCGCGCAACAGGCCTATCCCAACAAACAGATCCGCTTCGTCGTACCTTTCGCGGCTGGCGGGGGCGGCGATGCGGTAGCCAGACTGCTGGCTCAACGTCTGGGCGAACAAATTGGTGACTCAGTTGCCGTCGAGAATAAAGCCGGCGCCGGAGGGATCATCGGATCGTCCTTTGTTCTTAAATCACCTCCAGATGGCTACACCGTTTTAAATATGTCCAGCACCTATGCCATTCAGGCTGCGATTGGTAAGAACTTGAATTTTGATCCAATCAAAGACATGCAACCAATCATCATGGTGTCAAGAGATCCCGTGGTCATGATAGTACGTACGAATTCTCCACTTAACGATGCAAAAGAGCTTATTGCTGCAGCCAAAGCCAAGCCTGGAAAGCTTACGCACGGCTCGGCAGGAATTGGATCGATCGCGCATCTCGGAACCGAAGAGTTAGCGTTTCTCATGGGCATTTCATTGGTACACGTTCCCTACAAAGGGTCATCTCAAGCCTTTAGCGATTTGCTTGGCGGTAATGTCGACATGATGTTGACGAGCGCGACGTTCGCCTCCCCCTACATCAAGTCGGGTCGCGTGAAGGCAATTGGCATAGCTGGCAAAGAGCGTATGCCAAACATTCCGGATGTAAAAACTTTTGAGGAGCAAGGTGTCAAAGGGTATAACGTCGTCGACTGGAAAGCCGTTGCCGGTCCGAAAGGCATGCCCCCAGAAGCTGTCAAGTTTTTGAATGCAGAACTCAACAAAGTACTCCAGCACAAGTCCGTCACAGATCGGTTTTCCGCTGAAGGCACGACCTCTGTCGGTGGAACACCTGAACACCTTCTTCAAACAATCGTATCCGACATCGATCGCTGGAAGCGCGTGATCAAAGAAGCCAACATCAAATTTGAGTGAATCACATGACACTCAACAAAACACTTCGCCAGCAATTAACCATCGGCGCGGGGCACATCATGCCGGGCGCCGGTAATGCCCTAGCCGCAAGATTTATCGAAGCGGCTGGGCACAAAATGATGCTCGTCAGCGGTGCTGCTGTCGCAAATAACTTTCTAGGCGTTCCGGACCTAGGACTCGTATCGGTAACCGAACTTGCCGAGCATGTAGCAGCCATTAGAGAAGCTGTTGATATTCCAATCTTGGCAGACGGAGACACAGGCTTTGGCAACGCCATCAACGCGAGACGGACGATCCGACTGCTGGAGCGGGCCGGTGCCAATGCCATCATGCTTGAAGATCAAACTTACCCAAAACGATGCGGCCACTTTGAGGGTAAAGACGTCGTATCAACACAAGAAATGGTCTCGAAGATTAAAGCGGCTGTTGACGCTAGGCATGATCCTGATCTCATGATCCTTGCTCGTACTGATTCACGTGCAATCGAAGGATTTGAAGCATCGCTCGAGCGGGCACGTATATATCAGGAAGCAGGTGCAGACTTTTTGTTTATTGAAGCACCCTTGACCAAAGAAGAGTTATTAGCAATTCCAAAGGCTGTACCTGGCATTCACCTCTGCAATATGGTGATTGGCGGAAAGACACCTCTGCTTCCACGTGAGGAACTTGCAGCGGCTGGCTACTCCGTCATCTGCTACGCAAATGCAGCGTTACAAGCATCCATGCTTGCCATGCAAAATGCCATGCAGCACTTAGCGGCGCACGGATCCATTGCAGGCTTTGAATCACAGCTCATGATGTTTGCCGAGCGTCAGGCGGCTCTTAACGCCGATCACTATAAAGAACTAGAGAAACGCTACACATGAGCGCAGTCACAGCCAAAACCTTTTTTGATAAAGTATGGCGAGATCACGTCATTTCAAAACTAGATGAAGAGTCCGATCTTCTACAAATTGATCGCCTAGTTTTACATGAGCTCTCAGGCAGCCAAGCTTTGCGCGCGCTTGAGGAAGCAGGCCGCACTCCGATTAGTCGCAAGCAAGTATTCACAGTCATTGAACACTTGATTTCCACTCAGCCAGGACGAGGACCTTGCGATTCGGTTTCAACAAGCGGTCCTGTGATGATTCAAACGACACGCGATGCCTCTAAAAAATATGGCTTGCACTTCATCGATTACGACGATCCTCGACAAGGAATCGCACATGTCGTTGCACCAGAGCTTGGCATCGCCTTCCCCGGGGCAACCTTAGTATGTTGCGACAGCCATACCAGCACGATTGGTGGGGTGGGTGCGCTAGCTTGGGGGATAGGCGCCTCTGAAGCTGAGCATGTGCTGGCCACGCAGACGCTGGCACAAGCCAAACCCAAGACAATGCGTGTGAACTTTGAGGGAACACTCAAGCCAGGCGTCTATGCAAAAGATATGATCCTCGCCTTAATTGGCACAATCGGTGCTCAGGGTGGCATTGGCTATGCGACAGAATACGCTGGGAGCGCGGTCCGCGATCTGCCGATTGATGGCCGACTCACCCTATGCAACATGTCCATTGAATTTTCGTGCAAATACGGTTTTGTCGCACCAGATGACAAAACCTTTGAGTATCTGAAAGCCGCAGAGTTTTCGCCGAAAGGCGATGCTTGGGAACAAGCAACAGACTATTGGCGCACTCTCAGAACCGACGATGCTGCGGTGTTTGACAAAGAAATCACCATTGATTGCAACACTCTCGAACCACAAGTTACGTGGGGAATTAGTCCTCAGCAGGTAGGTAATATTGGTGCGGCGATACCTAGTCCGGGCCAAGCCACCGATAAAGAAGCAAATGCGCTGGGTGAACGCGCCCTGACTTATATGAAATTACAAGCGGACGAACCCATACGAGGCACTCCGATAGACGTTGCCTACATCGGGTCGTGCACGAATGCTCGCCTCACCGATTTACGTGCCGCAGCGCAGATTCTAAAAGGTCGAAAGGTTAAGGCGGGGATACAAGCCATTTGTGTCCCAGGCTCTAGCCCAGTTAAACGCGCGGCTGAAGCCGAAGGCATTGACAAGATTTTTAAAGACGCGGGCTTTGAATGGCACGAGTCTGCTTGTGGATTTTGTGGACACATTGGGGATAATCGTTTTGCTGATTTGCGCGTGATCAGCACGACAAATAGAAACTTTGAGTCTCGACAAGGGCCCAAGACACGTACGCACCTTGCTAGTCCAGCGACTGTTGCGGCCTCCGCCATCATGGGTTGTATCGCAGACGCTAGGGAGCTTAGTTAAACATGGAATCATTACAGCGCGTTACGGGTGTCGCGGCACCCTTCATGCGCATCAACATCGATACGGACCAAATCATTCCTGCGCTTTTCTTGGGAGGGACTGATGCCAAAGGTTATGGCGCGCATCTCTTTCATGGCTGGCGTTTTTTAGCGGACGGCTCACCTAACCCGGAATTCATTCTGAATCAAAGTCCTTTTGATCAATCTCAGGTTTTGCTCGCAGATCGGAATTTTGGATGCGGGTCCTCACGTGAACGTGCTCCGAAAGCGCTCAGAGAGTTTGGGTTTCGTGCCGTGATTGCGCCTTCATTTGGCGGGATATTTTTTAATAACTGTTATCGAAACGGTATCGTGCCGGTTGAGCTTCCAATTGAGCAGATAAAAGTGCTTGTAGCAGAAGTAGAGACCAGCTCGGGTCAAGCACAAATCACTGTCGATTTAGAGGAGCTCTGCGTCAGCACAGCCAGCGGCAAACGCTTTAGCTTCACCGCTCCACCAGCGCTACGAGAAATGTTGTTGCAAGGTCTCGACGAAATCTCACTGACACTTTCAAAGTCTGAGTCAATCGAACGATTCAGAAATGCGGATCGCGCCAGCCGACCTTGGGCT
>CAMCWG010000111.1 GCA_945882005.1 Bordetella parapertussis | reverse complement strand
CTTGCGCTTGAGAACCCTGCGTTCCGACCCGTGATTGAGAAAGCACTCATTGGCAAACCTGCGGCGATCTTGCTCGTCGAGTTTGCCGGTGAAGAACAGTCCAGCCTGATTAAGAAACTCGACGATCTGGACACACTGCTGTCCGATCATGGTTTACCCAATTGCGTCGTCAAGATGCCCGAGGCCAACGCACAGAAAGCCTTGTGGGATGTGCGTAAAGCTGGTCTGAACATCATGATGAGTATGAAAGGAGACGGCAAACCCGTTTCTTTCGTTGAAGACTGTGCGGTCCCGCTTGAAAACCTGGCCGAATACACCAATAGATTGACCGAAGTGTTTCATCGCTATGGAACCGAGGGCACTTGGTATGCGCATGCAAGCGTGGGCACACTGCACGTTAGACCTATCCTGGATATGCGCCGCGACGGCGCACAGAAGATGCGCGCAATCGCGGAAGAGACTGCAGCGCTTGTGCGGGAATACAAAGGCGCACTTTCGGGTGAGCATGGCGACGGTTTGTGCCGCGGCGAATGGGTGTCGTGGCAATATGGCCCACGGATACATCAAGCCTTTGCTGAAATAAAAACACTTTTTGATCCAGATAATCGCTTTAGCCCTAATAAGATGATTCATCCACCTAGAATGGATGATCGTTCTAATTTCCGTTTTGCGCCTGGCTATGGGGTCGCGAATATATCAACCGCACTTGACTGGTCTAGCTGGAACGTATTGCGCGATCCAATGACCGGCGTCGAGACGGCACCTGGCACCGGATCCGATCCGAGCAATGGCCTAGCCTCTGCAATTGAGATGTGTAATAACAACGGACACTGCCGCAAATTTGATGCGGGCACAATGTGTCCAAGTTATCGAATCACTAAAGATGAGGAGCACGTCACCAGAGGCCGCGCTAACACCTTGCGCCTTGCTTTATCAGGACAACTTGGGTCTGATGGCTTAGCAAGCTTAGAAGTAAAAGAAACGCTGGACCTATGTGTATCCTGTAAGGGCTGTAAGCGCGACTGCCCCACAGGCGTCGACATGGCCAAGATGAAAATCGAGGCCCGCGCAGCTTGGGGTGCGAAACATGGCACTAGCCTGCGTGAGAAGTTAGTCGCCTATACGCCTCGCTATGCTGGTGCCGCCGGACATGTTGGAGGTCTATTGCACGCGCTTGAGCAAACACCTGTGCTTGGCGCCGCGGTAAAGAAAATGCTAGGGTTTGCAGCTGAGCGCTCTCTTCCCGTGTTTCGTCCAAGCTTTTTAAAAGCCGTACAGAAGTCAGTACATAGCAACACATCAACAGGAGCCTCTTCAGCGGTCAGAGAAGTTCTATTGTTTGTGGATACCTTCAACAATCACATCGATGTTGAAAATGCACAGGCTGCGCAGCAAGTGCTTGAAGCTGCGGGTTACACCGTTCACTTCAACACCGTCCCGAACGAACGACCTCTCTGCTGCGGCCGTACTTTCCTGTCTGCAGGATTGGTTGAACAGGCTAAACAAGAAGCACGTCGTGCCCTGGATGCTCTCACCCCTTTCGTTAGACGCGGCGTGCCAATCGTAGGTTTAGAACCCTCTTGCCTATTAACCATGCGCGATGAGTTCTTGCAGTATGGTTGGGGTGAGGAAGCCAAGGCCTTAAGCGAAAGCGCCCTGCTGTTCGAAGAGTTTCTTGTCCGCGAACATAAAGCGAATCGGCTCAACCTCAATTTGTCCGCCATCCAAACCGACACGGTCATGTTGCACGGTCATTGCCACCAAAAAGCATTTGATGCCTTGACACCTGTGCAGACCGTGCTGAGCTGGATTCCAGGGGTAACAGTCTCAACAATCGAGTCATCGTGCTGTGGCATGGCTGGAAGTTTTGGCTATGAAGCAGAACATCACGAGGCGTCTCTTGCGATGGCTGAGCTTGCTCTGCTACCAGCTGTACGCAAGCGCAAGCCCAACTCTGTCGTGGTCGCCGACGGTACAAGTTGCCGTCATCAAATCCATGATGGTGCGCAAACAGAGGCCATACACACGGCCCGTCTATTAGCCCAAGCACTTAAGTCTTAATTTTATTTTCAATGAGATTCAAATGAATAACACGATTAAAGCCCTTCTCGAAGAACGCATCTCGGCAAACTGGTTTGATCCAGCACGTAGCCTCAGCCGTGAACAAATCGAAGAGCTTGTGCGTCTCGCAACGCTTGCACCTACCGCATTCAATTATCAAAACTGGAAGTTTGTTGCTGTGCAATCAAAAGAGGCCAAAGAGCGCCTCAAAGCCGTCTCTTACGGTCAACAAAAAGTCGTCGATGCTGCTGTGACCTTTATCGTCTGCGGCAAAATGCAAGCACACAAAGGCTTAGCACATTCGATCGCGCCAACTGTTGCAGCAGGCATCATCGATCAAGCGATGGCAGACTCCTGGGTTGCGATGGCACATGGTGGCTTAGACAACAATCCAGAGCGCCAACGCGACGAAGCGATACGTTCGGCCTCGATGGGTGCAATGACGCTCATGCTCGCAGCGCAAGGCATGGGACTCGTCAGCGGCCCGATGATCGGCTTCGATCCAGCTGGCGTCGCAAAAGAATTTAATCTTACCGCCGACGACGTACCCGCTATGCTCGTCGCGATTGGCTACAGCGCACCTGGTAACTGGCCACAAAAACCCAGACTCCCCGTCAAGGAAGTGCTGTCAATCGTTTAAGGTGAACGACCAGACATGCAGCAGTTAATGTGCATGCGCTGCGTTTTCTTCAGCATTAGCAAGTGATAAATTGGCTCTAACCTCTCGGTTGAGCCAATTTTTATTTGCAGCAAAAGCCGATGTTTCGATTGACGCGAGCTCGGTCACGCTTTTGGAAACGGCTTGATCCAAGTCCTCGGCGCTGACCACTGCATCAACCAGACCCAATGCCAAGCACTCTTTTGCCGTGAAACGCTCACCGCGTTGCAAAAGGCGTTGCAACACGCTACGGGACGCGCGCGGCGCAAGCACCGCAGCACCGATGGGCGTAGGCATGCCAATTTTTATCTCAGGCAATGACACCCACGCAGACTCCACCGCAATGATTTCGTCGCACGCCGCAGCCAACATCAGTCCACCGCCCACTGCAGGCCCCTGAAGCCGTGCGACAACAGGTTTTGGGCAATCAAGTAGATCAAGCAAGCTACGTGTTAGCAAAGCATGAAAGGACGGCGCAGACGCCTTGGACGCGTCTTGACCAGCGAGCTCTTTAAGATCTGCGCCGGCCGAGAAAACTTTCGCACCGGACGAGCCTAGAACCACAACCTTGACTGCCGCATCTGTACGGATGCGTTCAAACGCGTCATGCAAGGCATCAAACACGCCTCGGCTTAACGCGTTTGCCTGGGTAGGCCGATCAATGGTCAGATATAAAACACCATCGCGAAGGTCTTGAAGCAACATAGAGGACCTAATACGCCTTAAGCCGCAAAGGAATCAATCACGTGCCCGGGCCCTTCAGCCAAGTCCACGTAGTTTTTACCGTCGTGCACCAGGCAGCCGTTGACCCAAACGCCATGTATACCGTGCGCCGAACGAAGCTTGCGTGCTCCACCACCTGGCAGATCATGCGCGGTCTCTAGCTTGGACATTCCAACCGTCTCAGGATCAAACAACAACAGATCAGCTGGTGACCCTTCGAGCAAACGTCCCCGGTTAGGGATCTTGAAACGATCTGCTGGTTGGCTCGTCAAGCGTCGAATACCCTCTTCCAGCGTAAAGTGCCCCGTCTCACGGACCCAGTGCGCTAAAAAGTGCAAGCCAAAGGCCGCATCACACATATAGATCAAATGCGCACCGGCATCTGACAAGGTCACGACTGAAGATGAATGCTTGAGCAGTGGCGCCACGCCCTCATCAATGTGATTGAAGAACTTACCGATCACATGATTTTGTAGATCTTCTTTGATCGCGAGATCAAAGAAGGCATCAAGAGCATCTACTCCCCAGCGACGTCCGAGTTCTTCGTACGTGAGGCCTTCCAATTCTTTATGCTCTGGCTTTAAAACCTCCCCGACTTCTAGATATTTCCAGTCACCCAAAAACAAAATTCCAGGCTTGAGGTTCTTTAAGTCATTGCGAAAGGTATCGCGAAAGGCTGAATCGCGATAGGCACGCAGAATCTCATCATGCGGCTTATTTTTGACTGCATCAAACGCAGAATGACTAAAGAGTGGGTAAGGTTCTTCAAGTGTGAAGTCAAACGACAGAGGCTGACAACTTGTGAGGATGTAGACCTCATTGCCGCGCGCACGGGCCTGCGCGGTCTTCTCGTAGTAGGTTAAAGCCAAGTCTGGCGTGGCTGGGTTATACATCGACAGCACCGTCGAGATAAAAGCCGGCCTGCCGCTGTTTGAGGCAACCTTCTCCATCACCTCTGGTGTCGCACGCGCGCCGGTGGCCATCATGAAGACACCGCGATCAAACTCCCGCATGACTCCGGTTAAGGCCAACAGCTCTTCTTCGGAGGCAATCGTAGACGGCATCGGGCGACCACCATAACCGCTGTGGTTTGGCGAGAACGAGGAGGCAAAGCCAATCGCCCCGTCACGCATCGCCTCGCGTACCAGTTGGCACATTGCTTCGAGCTGCTCTGCAGTGGGCGTTGCGTCCTCAGACCCGGCCTCACCCATCACCGCCGTGCGCACAACTGAGTGCCCCACAAACAAAGCTGTGTTCAGATAAGGCTTCGTTTCCCTTAACTGATCCATGTACTCTTTAAAAGATTCGAAGTTCCAGTTAATGCCATTCATCAAGGCATTGAGATCCATCCCCTCGACCACAGAAAGATTTTTCATCATGGTTTCACGATGCTCTGCTGGACAGGGCGTGATACCAAAGCCGCAGTTACCCATCACGACCGTGGTAACCCCCAGTCCTGGCGATGGAGATAAGGTAGGATCCCAAGTCACCTGCGCATCGAAATGGGTATGCAGGTCTACGATACCCGGCATCAGTGCAAGACCCTTGGCCTCGACAACCCGCTTGGCTGAGCCCTCGACCACACCAACTTTGGCAACCACGCCATCTTTGACGGCAACGTCTGCGAGGCGCCCTGGGTTGCCTAAGCCATCAAATACTTGTGCCTGACGAATAATCAAATCGTACATTGCTATCTCCCCCAATCTTGCTTTTATACAATGCCCTGCGCCTTGAGCGCGGCAACCTGTTCGGTTGTCTTCTTGAGGACCTTAGTCAGAATCTCGTCTGTGTGTTGCCCCAAGGCAGGAGGCGGAACCTCGTGCACAATCGGCGTCTCGGAGAACTTCATGGGGCTGCCGACCAATGAAACTTTTCCGGCCACGGCATGGGGTAACTCAATCTTCATGCCACGGGCGAGCACCTGCGGCTCTTCAAAGACTTGTGCCACCGTATTGATCGGTCCGTTTGCGACACCTGCCTGATCAAGCAGCTTGACCCACTCCCGAGTAGTACGCGTTAAAAAAATTTCATTTAACAAGGCCGTGATGGCTTCGCGATTTTTAACCCGAGCACCGTTTGTCGAATAAAGCGGATCCTTCGCTAAGTGCATACAGTCAGCCACTTCGCAAAACTTGTTAAACAAATTGTCATTGCCACAGGCCAAGATCAAAGCGCCATCAGAGGTCTTGAAAGTTTGGTAAGGCACGATATTGGGATGCGCGTTGCCAATCGCCTTCGGTGATTCGCCCGTCGCGAAATAGTTCATCGCCTGATTTGCCAGGAATGCCACGCAGGAATCCAACAGCGAAACATCGATCCATTGCCCTTTTCCAGTGACGGCGCGATTCGCAAGCGCAGCGCAAATTGCGATGCTCGCATACATGCCTGTCGTCAGGTCAATGATCGGCACACCAACGCGCTGCGGACCGCCACCGGGAAGATCATCACGCTCGCCAGTTACGCTCATGAGCCCGCCCATGCCCTGCGCCATAAAATCGTAGCCAGGACGATCTTTTTCAGGACCGGTTTGTCCAAAGCCTGTCACCGAACAATAAATAATCGCTGGATTGATCGCTTTAATGTCCTCGTAGCCCAAACCGTAACGGGCGAGATCACCTACTTTGTAGTTTTCTAGGATCACATCGACTTCTCGTGCGAGATCTCGTACGAGTTGCTGCCCTTCTGGCTTAGACAGATCCACCGTAATCGAACGCTTGCCACGGTTGGCCGCACAGTAATAGGCTGACTCGCGGGTGACGTTGCCTTCCGTGTCCTTTAAAAATGGCGGAGCAAAGGCGCGCGAGTCATCCCCCTTAACGGGTCGCTCAACTTTTATAACGTCGGCACCTAAGTCTGCCAAGTTTTGAGCGGCCCAGGGGGCAGCCAGTACACGAGAAAGATCAAGCACCTTAATGTGCGAAAGTGGTCCAGACATGATGTGATTCCAAATGACGTGCAAAAGAAATATTGTAGAGGGCTGCGGCGCTTTCTACGCTGGTCACGCACGCACTCCTTAAGAGGGCTTTTTCACCTTAGGGATACGGCCTAATAAATAGAACTCGTAGTTCGGACGCATAGAAAACGCATTGGCCATGCGATTAGACATACCAAAAAAGCCGGTAATGGCCGCAATATCCCAGATGTCTTCATCATCAAAACCGTGTGCATGTAATGCCGCATAGTCGGCATCGCTGATAGACTGGGCGTCCAGACACACTTTGACTGCAAAATCTAGCATCGCTTTTTGCCGTGGCGTGATGTCGGCTTTCAGATAATTGGTCGCGACCTGATCCGCAACATAAGGATCCTTTGCGTAGATCCTTAAAATGGCACCGTGCGCGACCACGCAATACAGGCAGTCATTCTTTGCACTCGTCGTCGTGACGATCATCTCACGATCGGCCTTCGTCAAGCTGCCGGTTTCTTTCACCATCAAAGCGTCATGATAAGCAAAGAAAGCCCGGAACTCTGCCGGCCTGCGCGAAAGCACCAAAAATACATTCGGCACAAAGCCAGATTTTTCCTGGACCTCAAGGATGCATTGTCGGATGTCCTCGGGCAGGTCCTTCAGATCCGGAACAGGATAACGCGCGATAGGCTTAGTCAAGCTGAACTCCCCAAAATTTCATGCGTCTCTCCTGATATTTTTTATGACTATAAAGCGTAATCTGCGTCCTGCCCGGCAACGCTAGGGCATACCACTAGATCCGTCCGTCTCTAGCTATAGTAAAACAATGGAAGTTCGTATTGCGTCCTAGCCGTGCGATCTGCCAATAAATTGAGACAAACCAACACTTTACGAAAGCAAAACATGACACTCAGCCTCTTACGCAAAATCGCTGCCACTTCCGTTCTTTCCGTGCTTTGCAGCCTCGCAAACGCTCAAACATGGCCTACTAAACCCGTTCGCATCGTTTTACAGTTCCCACCTGGGGGCTCAACAGACGTCGTTGCGCGTATTCTGGCGCAATCGATGACTACAGCGCTAGGGCAACCTGTCGTGGTTGAGAACAAGCCAGGTGCAGATGGCGCAATTGCCGCCGAGTATGTCATGCGTTCAGAGCCAGACGGCTATACCTTCTTCTTGGCCTCGAACACCCCAATGATGCAGGTTCCTCTTCTGCGCAAAAAACCACCCTACGACCCCGTTAAAAACTTCACCCCTATTTCTATGGTTGGACGATATGTGTATGTGCTCGTTGCCAACCCGAACGTACCTGCAAAAAATGCCAAGGAACTGCTTGAGTTCGCACGCAAGAATCCTGGGAAGCTGAACTACGGTAGCTACAGTGGTGTAACGCAGCTAATGCACACGAAGCTGACGAAAGAGGCCAAGATTGATACCAATCTGATCCCCTACAAAGGAGAAGGTCCGACCATCAACGATATGCTTGGCGGACATGTACAGTTCACCTTCGCCACGCCAACCAGTACCCTCTCGCACATCAGCGCCGAAAAACTTCGTGCGATGGCAGTGCTACTCCCCAAGCGCTCTGCACTGTTCCCTAATGTTCCGACAGCTGCTGAAGCCGGCATCCCAACACTTGAGGCGGGAACGTGGGCCGCACTGTTCGGACCAGCAAACATGCCAGCAGAGCTTGCAGCCAATATGAGCAAAGCGATCAACACGGCGATGGCACAACCCGACGTAAAAGAGCGCATTGCAAAACAAGGCTTTGATCTGGGTGGTTCAACTCCCAAAGAACTTGGGAGCTTCGTTCAAGAGCAACTCAAAGCCTGGGCACAAGCCTTTGCCGATGCAGGACTCAAGCCAGAATAACTATTGATCCAGCTTGATGTTGTATTCCTTTGCGACGCGCTGCCATTTACTAATCTCAGCGCGTCGGAAAGTCTCTAGTTCTTGCGGTGAGGAGGCAATAATTTCACCGCTGAAGGCTGCAATGCCAGTCATAACCGAAGGTTGCTTCATCACCTTGGCCAACGCTTGATTTAAGCGTGTAATCACTGCGGCAGGAGTTCCTGCAGGCGCGAAGATCGCATTCCACTCATAACTAGAATAACCAGCCACTCCACCTTCAATCATGGTTGGGACGTCCGGTAGAACGGCGGAGCGCTTCTCGCCGCCCGAGGCGATTACGCGTAGCTTGCCCGACTTAACATGCGGCAAGATCGTCCCGACTGTTGCGAACGCTAAAGGTATTTGGCCCGACAGCACGTCTGTGATCGCTAAGGCGCCACCCTTGTAGTTAACCGCTTCTAGATGTGTCCCAGCCAAGGCATTAAAAAGTGCTCCAGCCAAATGCTGCGCGCTACCTGCGCCCGAGGTGCCGT